>NZ_JAVGCX010000010.1:0-192198 GCF_052928325.1 Lysinibacillus sp. BSL11
CTCACAAGGTCTTTCATGGGGAATGGTTACGCTAGAAACCATTCTCCATGAAAGAGCAGAGCAACCGAAGGGCGGTAGCCAAAAACCTCTCTTATTTTAGTGTCCGTTTTATTGACAGAAGTACCCTTCAGGCACCTTTTGGAGCGGTTTCCTACTTGGGATGAGCGCTTCAGGCACCTTTTGGAGCGGGTCTCCAATTAGATAACCGCTTCTAGTATTTTTATAAAGGTCATAAAAAAATTTGATAATCTCTTGATCTTTTTAATCCCGAATCCCGATAACAACTTGCCATTAACATTCTTTTTATTGTATGGCGATTGTTTAACTGTAAAAAATGCTGGGCTTGTGCATTCGTAATTTTTTTATTGATGAGCATCCCATAATCTTGCAGAGCAGATAAATGTGCCTTTTTACTCGAATAATGACAGCTGGAACAGGTCCATTTCATCTTAACCCAATGCATCTGTCCAAATTCGCATTTTGGACAGATCACGCCTGTTTGAATCGCATCCACCTCTATCCCAAAGTAACGACTTAGTGGAAACACCTCATATGGTTTGTTGTGTTGCACAAGTAGTGCACTAATATATTGATAATCTATAGTTTTTGGCTTCATTGGACGTTGTTGCAAAAAGCTCGTTAACTCTCTTCCCATCAATACTGGAAATAATCCATCCTCATAATTGATTCGTGCATTATTAAAAGGAAAAACAATGATACCGTTGACAGGTACTTCAATGTGATGTTGCTTGAAAAATCCCTTTAAATTATATACATATTCCTCGAGCTGCACTTCAGGATGATGAAATACACGCTGTTCACCTGTTTCAAGAGTCCGAATCATTTGACGTGGTCGATTTTTTAATTCAACTTCTCCTCGAATATTCTTACTTTCAATAATTATTACTTCATATTGTGTTATCACCACAACATCTAACTGTAATGAGTATGAATGCTGAAAAGTGATATTATGTAAAACTTGAAAGTTTTTCGTAAAAGTTAATTTCTCCAGTTGTTTCATAATAAATTTTTCACCGTATTCGCCTGCTTCAGCCTGTAATAACTCCCTCTTCATTTGATCAAGAGATGGATGATTTGGTATGAGTCTTCTAACTAAAGCTCGCAAACCTAATGTCATTTTCGCTTCCTCATATGGTTTAATAAACATTTCATCACTCCTTTTTTAATGACTATAGCAAGGAAAATTATCCATTCCTAGACTATTTACGAAACTATTTATTTGATCAACTTTGCTGCTCTATATTTAGTTTTTTAATAATTTTTGTGAATATCTTTCAGTCTATATTTTTAGTAGATTCGATTCTGATGGAACTGTCTAATCTCTAGTGAGTGTATTATTCCTTTTATATTTCCTCACATTCTCTTTTGAGCAACTTCACCACTTTTCAGATCATCTCTCATTTGAGCAGATTCTTCACCTTTTAGATCATCATCTTCACCATTTTCAAACAAAAAAAGACTGCCTCGTAAGACAGTCTTTTTTCATATATTAGCGTACTTCTGTGCCTGCAATCGTAGCAATGGCTTTTAACACTTTGTTATGTGCGGCCACTACTTCTTCGTCTGTTAAAGTACGTTCTGGATCAAAGTATGTGAGTGAGAAGGCAACCGATTTTTTACCTGGTTCCATTTTCTCCCCTTCGTAAACATCGAATACGCGGATATCTTTTAATAGTTTCACACCCGCTGCGTCAATTGCTTCCATTACTTCGCCCGCTGTTGTTGTACGGTCCATAATAAGAGCGATATCACGAGACATAGCTGGGAAACGAGGCACTGGTGTGTAGGCAAGTGGTGCTTCTTGTGCTGTTGCATTTAGTAGCGCCACTAAATTCATCTCCAATACATACGTGTCTTTTACACCCCATGCTTTTTGCTCTGCTGGGTGAAGTCCACCGATGATGCCGACTTGCTTGCCATCTAATAAAATGCTAGCCGTACGACCTGGATGTAAGCCATCCACTTGTGATTTCACAAATGTCATGCGATTTTCTAAGCCAAGTTTGCCAATGACACCTTCGACGATACCTTTTAGCACAAAGAAATCTACAGCTTTTTTCTCACCTTGCCAAGCATGGTCTAGCCATTTGCCAGTTAATACTGCTGCCACATGCTCTTCCTCATAAGGTTGCCCCTCATCTGATTGACCAAGGAACACGGAACCAATTTCATATAAAGCCACGCCTTCAGCTTGACGTGCAACATTATACGCAGCTGCTTCGATTAAATGTGGAATAAGGCTTTGACGTAATGTAGAACGTTCCTCACTCATTGGCATAAGCAAGCGAGTTACCGGCTCTGCTTTCAAAGCAAAACGTTGCGACAATGCATCCGACGTTAACGAATAAGTTACCGCTTGATACAGGCCAGCCCCTTCCATGTAATGACGAACAACACGGCGATTTGCTTGATAAGGTGATAAATTACCTACTTGTGTTGCACCCTCTGGTAATGTCATTGGGATTTCATCATAACCATAAAGACGAGCAATTTCCTCCACGATATCCTCTTCAATTTTAATATCTTGGCGACGTGTGGGTGCATCAATAATTAATAAACCATTTGCTGCCTCTACACCAAATTTTAAACGCTCTAAAATAGAAAGCATATCTTCTAATGCAATCTTCATACCTAAACGTTCATTAATAAAATCTGGGGAAACGACTACTCGCGCTGGTGTTTTATCTAACTCATCTACTAAACATGTACCTTCTAATACTTCGCCTCCAGCTAATTCAGCAAGTAGAGCAGCAGCACGTTCAGCAGCTGGTAAGACACGATTTGGGTCTACCCCTTTTTCGAAACGAGCCGATGCATCTGAACGTAGGCCAAGATGACGAGACGTTTGACGCACTGTTAAACCATCAAAATAGGCTGACTCAATGACAACAGTCGTAGTTGAATCTGTTACCTCTGAATTAGCACCACCCATTACACCAGCAATAGCTACTGGCTCTTTGCCATTTGTAATGACTAAATCTGAAGCTTTTAATGTACGTTCTTGGTCATCTAATGTTGTAATTTTTTCACCTTCTGTTGCTTTACGAACAACGATTTCACCTGTTGCTAGGCTATCATAGTCAAAAGCATGTAGAGGTTGACCATATTCCATTAATACATAGTTCGTTACATCTACAACATTATTGTGTGGACGTACTCCCGCAGCCATTAAACGATTTTGAAGCCATATTGGTGATTCACCGACTTTTACGTTTTTCACAACTTTTGCCACATACATAGGATTTGCTTGTAAATCTTCCACATGAAGCTTTAGGTAATCCTGTGCTTTTTCACCAGCAGTTTGGTAGGAAATTTTTGGATATCGAATTTCCTCTGAAAGAATGGCACCTACTTCATAAGCTACACCTAGCATTGAAAGAGCGTCAGAGCGATTAGGTGTTAGGCCTAACTCTAGCACTGTATCGCGTAAGCCTAAAATCGCAAGTGCATCTGAACCTACTTCTGCCTCCGCTGGCAGTACGTAGATACCCTCTGAATAAGCCTTAGGAACAAGTTTCCCTTCAATTCCAAGCTCTTGTAAGGAACAAATCATTCCGTTCGATTCATGACCGCGAAGTTTTGCTTTTTTAATTTTAATGCCACCTGGTAAATGTGCACCTGGACGAGCAACTATGACTTTTTGACCAGCATCAACATTCGGTGCACCACAAATTATTTGTTGTGGTTCTACTTCTCCAACATCAACTTGACAAATATTTAACTTATCAGCCTCTGGATGTTTCTCCTTAGAAACTACGTAACCAACTACAACTTTATCCATAGCATTAGCACGATCAATTACTGCATCTACTTCGATCCCAGAGCGTGTAATTTTTTCTGCTAATAGCTCAGGTGCTAAGTCCTGCGTATTGATATAATCTTTTAACCATTCTAATGATACTAACATGTTTTATCCCCCTTACGCTTCTGTTCGCTCGAATTGTGATAAGAAGCGAGTGTCACTTGTATAGAAATGACGAATATCGTCAACACCATATTTCAACATCGCAATACGTTCTGCACCAATACCAAATGCAAATCCTGAAACTTTCTTTGGATCATAGCCAGCCATTTCTAATACGTTTGGATGCACCATACCAGCTCCTAGAATCTCAATCCAGCCAGTGCCCTTACATACGTTACAGCCAGCTCCACCACATTTGAAACAAGAGATATCCATCTCTACTGATGGCTCAGTAAATGGGAAGAAGCTCGGACGTAGTCGAATTTCGCGGTCTGCACCAAACATTTTTTTCGCTAAAGTATCTAATGTTCCTTTAAGGTCACTCATGCGAATATTTTCGCCAATGACTAAACCTTCAATTTGCATAAACTGATGTGAATGTGTTGCATCATCATTATCACGTCGGAATACTTTACCAGGACAAATTATGCGAATCGATTCACCTTTTTTGGCTTCCATCGTACGAGCCTGTACTGGTGAAGTATGGGTACGTAATAATATTTCCTCGGAAATATAGAACGAATCTTGCATATCACGAGCTGGATGTCCTTTTGGTAAATTTAGTGCTTCAAAGTTATAGTAATCCTTCTCCACTTCTGGACCTTCAGCAATTTCATAGCCCATTCCAATAAATAAATCTTCAATTTCTTCAATGACACGTGTTAAAGGGTGACGGTTCCCCACTTTAATTTCACGACCTGGTAAAGTGACATCAATCGACTCACTCGCTAATTTTTCAGCAATGGCTGCCTCTTCCAACACGGTAATCTTTGTTTCTAATACTGCCGTTACATTTTCACGGACATTATTCACTAAAGCACCCATTTTCGGACGTTCTTCAGCTGATAATTTCCCCATCCCTTTTAGTAAATCAGTAATAGGTCCTTTTTTTCCTAAATACGCAACACGTACTTCATTCAATTCTTTTAAATTTGCAGCTGCTTCAATTTTAGCAAGTGCTTCTTGCTCTAATTGTTTTAATTGCTCTTCCATGTTAAAACCTCCTCAGAAAATAAATGCCTGCTTTTTAGACATAAAAAAACTCGCCCCTAAAAAGGGACGAGGACATTTTCGCGGTACCACCCTAGTTATTGCAAAGCAAAGCCTTACAATCACTTCATTGACATAACGACTTGAGAAAGCCGGCTCACCTTTACAGCATGACACTGGTCCCGGTAGCTGCTCGCAGGCTGAATTCAAAACTGCATTGAAACGGCGTTGGCTCTCAATCTCTGGCCTACGCTCCCTGTCGTCCATTCGCAATCTTTACTACTTCCCGGTCAAAGCATTTATTATTTAAACTTACATTTTAGAATAAATTATACAATATGGGGCTGTAGCAAATCAAGAGACAACTGCCTCAATCCCACAATGATCAATTTATTACTTGGCAAAGCCATATAAAACAATGCCTGTGGCTACTGCTACGTTTAATGATTCAGCCTGTCCAAAAAGAGGAATGATCATATTTTGATCTGTCATCGCTAATAACTGAGGCTGAATGCCACTTCCTTCATTCCCCATGATAATCGCAAATGCACCCGTATGCTGAATATCACTATACGGCACCGCTTCCTCATCTAATGCAGTACCAAATACTGGTACACCTTGTCCCTGTAATATATCTATCCAATCTGCTAAATCTCCACGCACTACCGGAATATGGAAGTGGGAGCCTTGAGCCGCACGTAGTGTTTTAGGATTATAAAGGTCAGCACAGCCTTTTCCTAAAATTACAGCATCTAAACCTGCAGCATCTGCTGTACGAATCATTGTTCCAATGTTACCAGGATCTTGGACAGCATCAATTAATAACACTTTTCGCCAAGTAGTCATCACATTATCCTCTAAGACGGGCTGTTTACATACAGCAAAAACACCTTGGGAAGTTTCTGTCTCCGCGAATTCCTTCGCTACCGCAGTCGATACCTCTACAATAGCTACATCATCGATTGGCCATAACATTGGCAAATCTATACCTTCACGCACTATAATTTGTAATACTTGCTTTTTATTTTTTAATGCTTCTTCAACAAGATGAAAGCCCTCTACTAGGAATTCACCCGAACGTTCACGCTCTTTTCTTGTAGTCGCTAACTTTTTCCAATATTTCACTAACGCATTTTGCGTAGATTCAATTCTCTTCATCGCTACCTCTTACCGCCTTTTTCCTATATATTGACCACTATTATACCCTACGAAATGGCAAATTTCATAGCTAAGTAAGAAAACTGTTATTTTCCTGTGGTGGCAAGTGGCGTACAACTTAAACATGCTATAATCATACACATAATAATGAAGACACAAAGTGGGGTATATAAATGAAAAAAACAATACATGTAGTAGGGGCTATTATTGAAAATGAGCAACAAGAAATTTTCTGTGCTTTAAGAAATCCCCAAATGGTTTTAGCAAATTATTGGGAATTCCCTGGTGGTAAAATAGAGCGGGGCGAAACACCAAAACAGGCCCTTTATCGAGAAATTCTTGAGGAATTTAACTGTAAGATTCAAGTAGGTAAACAAGTGGCTGTAACGCTTCATGAATACGAACAATTTTTCGTTCATTTAGAAACATACAAAGCTTCAATTATAAAAGGCACACCCCAAATTTTAGAACATGCTGAAGCAAGATGGGTTCCCCGCAACCAATTGCTTGATCTCCCATTTGCTCCAGCAGATCTTCCTTCTATTCAAAAATTAATAGCCGAATTGTAAAAGCTATTCACTTTATCTCATGAAAATGAGTCACTTTGTTTCGTCCATGCTCTTTCGATTCATACAATGCTTCATCTGCTTTTTTTATCAATGTCGTCTCTGTATCTTCTGAAGTTACTGTGGCAATTCCCATACTGATCGTAAGACTGCCTGTTGGCCAACGATCCTGCTCCACGGTGTGTCTAATTTTTTCGCCGATTTCTTTTGCCTCAGGTATCTCGATCTCTGGTAAGATGATAATAAACTCCTCCCCACCATAACGAGCGACGATATCTTCTAGACGTACTTGTATTTGTAATAGTTGTGCCAATTGAACGAGGACATCGTCTCCAACTTGATGACCATATGTATCATTGACCTTTTTGAAATGATCGATATCTAAAATGCATAACGAAAAAGATTTTGCTGTCTCATGAAAACGATTAAAATGTTGTTCGAGTTGTTCCTGGAAAAATCTCCTGTTTTTCAAGCCAGTCAGTTTATCAGTCATTGATAATTCTACTAAAGCAGTATTCATTTCCAATAATTTCGCCTGCTGATGTTCTATTTCTACATGAATTTGCTCCAAATTAGCTAATGCACGATCCTTTTCTTGATAGGCAGCCTCAAGTAGTTTTTTGGCTGATCGTAATTCTTGTTCATAATCTATACGCTTTTTCATCTTTACTAAAATGCAATCAATTCGCTCTACCATATCCTCTTTGTACAATTTAGCATTCATTAAAAACGGAACCGACATCCCGTCCTTCTGTTTGAAATGAATGAATAATTCCTCTACTTGTCCCTCTAGATTAATCATAGGATAAAAATAAGAGTGAAAAATCATCTTATTGGGCGTAGATAGAAGAATTTCTAGATGCATATGTAATAATTCCTCTTGCTCATAGCCGATCCAATCTAGCAGGGTTTGATTGATTTCTGAAATAAGCCCTTCATGTGTGATGGAAAGAAATCCACATGGAGCATTGTTAAGTCGTTTTTCCATTGTTGATAATCCTTTCATTTTTCCCTACAAAAAATCTGCAATACATTGTATCGTTTCATTTGGGTGACTAATATGTGGATAATGACCTTTTGCTTCCATTAATTGTAACGTACTATTTTTGAGATGATGATGCAAATAATCTCCAACACCAATTGGCACAATACTATCTTCCGAGCATTGGATAATTAACGAAGGAACGGAGACCTTTGATAATTCACTACGATGATCAGATAAAAATGTGACCTCAGCAAATTCTTTTGCAATGATAGGGTCTGCTGCTATAAAGGTTTGCTTCAGTTCCTGTGTTAATGCTGGCTGTTCAGGATTACTCATTGCAATTGGTGCCATATAGCTGGCCCAACCTGTAAAGTTCATTTCCATCATGTCTAATAACTCCGCTATATCACTTCGCTCAAAACCCCCTCGATAACCATCATCATTTAAATAACACGGAGAAGGACCAATCATAATCAATTTCTTAAAATAGTCAGGGTGCTGGATAGATGCGAGCAGTCCTATCATGGCACTAATGGAATGCCCGACAAAAATACTATTTTGTAATGATAGCGTTTCAATAATGTCCAATACATCTTGGACATAGCCCTGTAACGATTGATATTTTTCTGATGAATAGGCATTTGTATCTGAGTTACCTGAGCCTACATAATCGAATAATATAATCTGATATTTGTCCATAAATGCAGGCGTAATGAAACGCCACATATTTTGATCACAGCCAAATCCATGTGCAAAAATAAGCGGTTGGTCTCCTTGTCCGAGTATTGTTACATTATTACGAACAACAACATTTTCCATTCCGATCAATCCTTTTAGAAATATATGTAATAGTTTTATTGTGACCCCTTATACAGTATTTATCAAGCTAAAACGTGAAAATCAAAAAGGAGCAGGAGTGACGCTTCACCTGCCCCATTCTCCAGCTACAACCACTTCCTAATAGGTGGGATACTCTGCTGAAATTGAAATATATTATACGGATCATATTTTGTTTTCACTTCACGAAGCCTTCTAAAATTGTGTCCGTAATAGGCTGTATGCCAGTCCTGAATATATCGATCTGGAAAATTCACATAATCACCAGCCGTATAAGGTGATAAAGCTCGACGTAAATTTTCTACCCACTTAATATTTTGTTCTTCCTCTTTCGGGTTTTCCCAGGAAGTATTATATTCTTGAGCTATTATCGCATTGCGATAGTAATAGGCTGTATGCTGGGGAGCAATTTCACCTACTGCTCCTCTTAAAGACTGTTGCCATATTGTTGTAGTTGAATTAGGTGCATGGGCTAAAAATTCTATCATTCTTTGAATCGCCTTATATGGAAACGGTCTCTCCAAAAATGACCCGGATCTTTTTCGAAAGGCAGGCTGATTGCCGCTTGGTAAATCAAAAAATTCTATTGCCTTGCTATATGGCACTTCCTTTATCCAAATACTTGTTGGCATGCCTGTTTTTCTAAGAGGGCGAAGCAATTTCTTTAATTCAGCTGCTGTTCCTATAAACTCACCTTGTGCGACTAGTTCACCTACTTCCTTTGTTTTTAGCTCAATCTGAGAAGTTAGACGCTTATCTGTATAGGGGGCCCATTTTTGCCATGCATCAAAGGCCACTTCAAAGTCATCCCATCCCCATGTAATAGAAAAGAGTGATACTTTATTAATCGCATGAAGCTTGAATGTCAAAGAAGTGACTATACCAAAATTGCCTCCTCCTCCACCACGACTTGCCCAAAACAGATCATGATGTTGTTGCTTATTCGCTCTGATTACCTGAGCACCCTCATGTTCACTAGCAACCACCGTTTCGATTTCAATTAGATTGTCACAAGTTAATCCAAACGGTCGTGATAGCATCCCTATCCCCCCTCCAAGGGTCAAACCGACCACCCCAACACTACTTTCTGTACCAGCAGGAATGGTAACACCTTGCTCCCATAATGTACGGTATACGATTCCCATATTAGCTCCAGCATCAATTCTAGCCGTCATTTCTGAGAGATTTACTGAAATATCATTCATATCACTTACATCAATGACAAGCCCCTTATTTACTAAAGAAAAATTTTCATAGCTATGACGACCACTTCGAATTCTGAAAGGCTCGTTGTTTTCTCTAGCCCATTTTAAGGCATTAACCACATCTTTCGTTTCTTGACAAAACACAATGACACTCGGATATTTTGGATTATTTAGATTATTATTCGTTCTCGCTTGTTCATAATCCGAATCTTCCGGCGTGACGATTCTTCCTGTGAGCTTCGCCTTTTTCAACATCAAGCCCCTTTCTCACAATGATACTTATCCTATGCAACTCATTGAGAAAGAATTTGACTTTTTAACTATTTTACTGGACTCACACTAAAATACTCTTTTTCACACTTGAAACATATGATGCACTAATAACAACGTGTTGGAGGTGTTCTATGCTTATCCATGTGGTAAGTGCTGGCGAAACACTGTGGCAAATCGCTAATCGTTATGCTGTACCCGTTCAATCGATTAGCCAATTAAATGCATTAGCTACTCCTGATCAATTAGCCATCGGACAATCACTGGTTATCCCTTCTCCTTATACAATTTATACGGTTCAAAAAGGAGATACGTTATGGTCCATCGCACAGAAATTTAGCGTTCCCTTGCAATCTATCATAATAGAAAACCATCTAACGAATCCCGATCTATTAACACCTGGAACGAAATTAATTATTCCACCCATTGTTCATAACGTGCAGCCAGGAGAAACTTTATGGCAAATAGCACATCGCTATGGTACGACCGTTCAAGCCATTGCAGTAAAAAATAATCTAAACAATCCCAATATGCTTTATGTCGGTTCACAATTGATGATCCCAAGAAAATTACCGATGATTGAAGTCAATGCTTATTCCTACCAACCTTCAGAAGAAGCTGTAGACTCCATTAATGCTATTGGTCATCTACTAACTTATTTTAGTCCTTTTGCTTATAAGATGAAGGAAGATGGGACATTACAGCCCATTAATGATGAAAATATGATAGCGGCAGCAGAGGCTAAACATATTATCCCGATGTTAACGCTCACTAATTTTACTTCTACAGAAGAAGGCTCTAATTTAGCACATGTCGTCTTGTCCAATGCAGAGTTACGTAAAAAGGTCATGAATAATGTGTTACAGGTGATGCAAGATAAAGGTTATCAAGTATTAAATATTGATTTTGAAAATGTTTTACCTGCTGATCGCGAAAATTTCAATGCCTTTATTCAATTGGCTGTGGATACCCTTCATCCAAAAGGCTATTTAGTTTCAACAGCGCTCGCACCTAAAACAAGTGCTTCACAAACTGGGACATTATATGAAGCGCATGATTACGAAGCACATGGGAGAATAGCAGATTTTGTTGTATTAATGACATATGAATGGGGCTATCGTCTTGGCCCTCCACAAGCCATTTCCCCCATTAATGAAATGCGAAGAGTCGTGGAATATGCTTTAACCGAAATACCAGCTGATAAAATCTTATTAGGTTTTGAATTGTATGCGCGTGATTGGCTCTTACCTCATGTCAAAGGCCAAGAAGCCGAAACATTTAGCCCGCAGGAAGCGCTCAATAGGGCCATCAAGTACGGGGCAACAATTCAGTATGATCCAACGGCACAATCTCCTTTTTATCGATATGTTGATGAGCAAGGAAGGCAGCACGAGGTATGGTTTGAAGATGCGAGAAGTGCACAAGCCAAATTCGACATGACTAAACATTACAACTTACGTGGCATTAGCTATTGGGCATTAGGATTCCCGTTTCCTCAAAATTGGGTTTTATTAAACGATAATTTTTCTGTTAAAAAATCTTAATACTCATTATTGTTCGCAATAAACAAAGAGCTATGCGAATTATTCCTTGTGAAGTGCGATCTGTGCTGACGGGATAAAAAGTTCATTTCAAAGCCATATTAATTTATATCAACAGGAAAGGAGCAACTCACATGGGAAGAGACAATAAACAAGGTCAAAGCAATAATAAAGGCTCATTACCTCAAACGCCGAAAAACCAAAAGATTGCACCAAATAAGGTGAGTGAGGAATTTTCTCAAGAGTTTATGGAGCTAATTAATACAGTCACGCAAAATAAGAATAAGCAGAAAAAATAAGGGGGGCTTCAGTTGGATTTTCAGCGTGCTCAAGAAATTGTCGCCTCACCTTTAGAATTTGAAGTGAGCTATAATGGCGTTTCCATCTGGATCGATCAGCTCCACGATGATGAAAAAACAGCGACAGTTCACCTACGCCGTTCTTTAGAAGAGCGATCTGAAGTAGCTATATCCGAATTAAAAGAAGAATATCTCGTTCACTAAACAGCAAGAACCTGCTTACTCAATAGTAATAAGCAGGTTCTTTTTTAAATAATATAATCTTCAATATATTGAAGTTGTGTTAATACTTCCTCCACACGATGATGTAAATCTTTATAGGTTTCGGTAATTTGCTGAGGGGATATTGGCTTACTGAATAGATAGCCCTGAATATAATCACAGCCACCATCTATTAGAAAAGATAATTGCTCCACTTCTTCAATGCCCTCTGCCACAACCTTCAAACGTAAATGTTTAGCCATCGAAATAATCATGGAAACAAGTGCTTCATCATTTGGATTATGTGGCACGTTTCTCACAAATGTTCGGTCAATTTTTAAACAATCAATTGGGAATTCCTTTAAATAAGAGAGAGAGGAATAGCCTGTTCCAAAATCATCTACAGCAATTTGGATACCTAATGCCTTTAACTCATGTAATAGCTGTGTCATTTGATCAATATTCATGGTCATACTTTCTGTAATTTCTAATTGTAAAAATGACGGATCTAAATTGGTACGTTGTAAAATATCTTGTACCATTTCTACTAAATCCTGTTGAAATAACTGGCCAAGTGATAAATTTACTGCCACTTTCATTGGAGGTAAGCCTTGTTTCTCCCATGCTTTCGCTTGTGTGCATGCGGTTTCTAAAATCCATTTACCTAGCGGGATAATAAGGCCACATTCTTCAGCAATAGGAATAAAGACATCAGGTGGAACAAAGCCCCGCGTTGGATGACGCCAGCGTACCAAAGCTTCGACCGATTCGATGGTACCTGTCTTTAAGTTGACCTGTGGTTGATAGTCTAAATAAAATTCATTATTGGCTAACGCATTATGTAAGTCTTGCTCTAACAATATTCGATCTGCAATACCTTTAGACATATACGGTTTATAAAAAAGAAATCTTTGAGGTATTTGTCTAGCCTCTCGCATCGCTAACTGTGCATGCATTAATAGCTCTTCACCAGTCCATTGCTCCTCATAGAGAGCAATCCCAATATTTAGACTGCCATTTAATGAAAATAATTGGACCTGTAAAGGATCTGTCATGGCACTTTTAAGATTTAAGCAAAATTGCAGTAGTTCCTCAATCGTCTTTACATGGTCAATATAAATAACAAATTGTCCCTCACGCAGTTTAGTTGCAAAATAATGTGGAGGTACAATCGATTGAATTCGTTCTGCAACAAGTTTCATCATTGTATTAGAGTTACTTATACCAATGGACGAACGAATTGCCGCAAAGCGATCAATTTCTATGGCAATGATAGCCTTTTGCGCTTTATGTTCATGTAAATTTTCTTTTAACGTCTTTAGTAGTAAATGTTCATTTGGCAACAATGTAATATCATCATGATAAGCTTGAAATCGAAGTTCCTGTTGAGATTGTTCAAGATCCTTTTTAATTTTCAACAGCTGCTGAAATGGTTTTTCCACAGACGTATAATAAATCGCCTTTAGGAAAAAATAGAATGCTAAAAACTGATAGATCAGTGCTGAGAAATCCCATATTGCATTTTGATCTTGACTAACAATAAAGAAGATATCACTCACAATGAGAGAAATAGCTGCGCTAATGAGCCACATGGAACGCTTCGGTAATTTTTTTACATATGTACTAACAATAGCAATGGTTAAAATTTGAAGAATAATAGCAATTAGATGTACCATATTATCAATCGTATCTAACCAATTTTCAGGCAATATTTTGGGCGAATTATAAGCCAGAAAAACGCTTCCTAGAACGAAAAGCATCGAACAACCATATGTCAGTATCCGATGATTCATGGTTAATCGCTTTTTAGGGTTTAAAATAATAAGTATAAATCCAATGGCTAAGTACAAACGCATTAATATATGTAGAGGCTCGTTCATAAAGTTCCATTCTCTAGATTGGCTAAAAAACAAGCTAATTAATTCTAATAAGGCAATAATGAAAAACATGTTTCCTATGTATAAAGTTTGATTGGATAATAAGTGTGAAAATACTAAATAGGATTGGATCGCAATTGCCATTGTAAAAACGATGATTAATACTTGTATCACCAGTTTTATATCTTGATACATGTTACCTTGGAAAACACCATATATTTGATTGCTAAAGCTCAGTAATGGTATGACAAGTAATAAGGGTAATACCATGTACCAAATCTCTTTTTTCTCTATCTGATTAAACCATCTCTCCACTCCAAACCCTCCATACTACTATATAAACATTCACTAGGAAATTTTATCTATCTATATCGATTATTTAAATTTGAATTGTATATTTCTTTGACTTCTTACAAATCATAACACTTTTATCGGAATTTGTATGCACCTATATGAAGTATGCTAATATTCATTTTATTTCAATATTAGCATACTTTTGATATTTTTAGTTCTTTATTCCACCCTGAAAAGTTGCTGTTTCAATCTCTGGATGATTCTACCTCTTCTTTTTTTAATAGCAACAGCGGATAAGCCTAATGCATTAGCTATTTCTTGATCACTGTAACCTTCTGCATAATAAAGTAGTAATATTTCTCTTTCTATCTGCTTAAGCTGAGACAACTTAATCTCAAGTAAGCTAGGATTTTTTTGATTGTCCCAACCCTCCAAGTCATTAAGAATAAAATTGAGTGTTTCACCATCAACAACCGTTATTCGCTCTGTATAGTTTTTTTCCCTTGATAATTCATTTAGAATCTCACCTTTTATCGAAGAATAAAGATAAGCAGAAAATTGTCCCTTTGCTGGATCTGCTTTTAGCCATGCCCTCCATACAGCAATAGAAGCGATATGACGATAGTAATCAAAATCCTTGTAAATATGGAGCTGCGTGAAAATGGCTGTAATCATTGGTTGCACTGCCTCTAAAATTTCTTCAAAAGATTGTGTTAATGAAAGCTTGTGATCGTTGCGAATAGACATACCACTCTTCCTGTCAACTGTGCACAGTTCAATATTCCTAGGTAACACAATCTTAGACTGTCATGTTGCTTGAGAGCTAATGCCCATTTTCAGCATTTCAGCGCGCAGAAAGAATAAAATGCCTGGCATATTTAGTCATAATTCCCCCAAAGTTATTACAAAAATTATCTATTTTCTTTGGTATTTCATACATATTTAAACGTTAGTTGGACAAATTACTACTAAGGAGGCGATATAGATGAATTTTCAAATAAGAGATGCAATTACAGCGAATGTACATGGTCAATCTGCCGCAGAATTTAAAGACATTGTGGAAGATGCTATTAATCGTGGAGAAGAGCATTTACTACCAGGGCTTGGGGTGTTTTTTGAAAAATGGTGGAAGCAATCCAGTCCATCAGAACAAGATGAATTTGTTCAAAAATTAGAAAAAGTATTTGCTAACTGATTTTTAATGAACTGTGCATTCCATTTCCAATAAATGCGTGATAAAGTTTTACTTATCAGAAAATTTGGAGGGATTGGAATGACTGTTGCAGTAGAATTACTTGTCAATCAACTCAAACAGGTTTTATTAGAAGAACAAGTGTCAACAAACGAAACGGTACGACAGCTACATGGAAAGGATGAATCTCATCATATGATGAGATTACCTGATATCGTTGTCTTTCCCCGTTCCACAGCTGATGTCAGTGCCATCTTAAAAATTGCACATGCACAACGTGTACCAGTTGTACCATTCGGTGTTGGCTCCAGCTTAGAAGGAAACGCGATTCCTATTGCACATGGTATTTCTATTGATTTCTCTGAAATGAATACGATATTAGAAGTTCGACCTGATGACCTTCTAGTAAAAGTTCAGCCTGGCGTCACACGCTCTCAGCTGAATAAGGAGTTAAAAAAACACGGTCTACAATTCACAGTGGATCCAGGTGCAGATGCAACACTAGGTGGCATGGCTGCAACGAATGCTAGTGGTACGACTGCTGTGCGTTACGGTGTTATGCGTGATCAGGTTCGTGATTTAGAGGTTGTCCTTGCAGATGGCTCTGTCATCCATACAGGTAATTTAGCCGCGAAATCCTCTTCTGGTTATCATTTAAATGGTCTATTTGTCGGCTCTGAAGGAACACTTGGCTGCTTTACGGAGTTAACGTTAAAAGTGTATGGTATACCTGAATTTGTGACAGCGGGGCGAGCTGTTTTTGACACAGTCAGAGATGCTGTGAGTGCTGTTACCGCCTTATTACAGGCTGGTAGTTCAATTGGTCGAGTGGAATTGGTCGATGAATCCTCTATGAAGCAGGCCAATGTCTATAACGATACATCCTTTAGCGAAAAACCAACATTGTTTTTAGAATTCCACGGAAACGAAGCGGGTATGCATGCGGACATCGCATTCGCTACAGAAATTTTTGAGGACTACAGCTGTCTATCCGTCGAATTCGAACAAGATAATGCTGCTCGTAACAAGCTTTGGGAAGCACGACATTCTTTAGCCTATGCATATATTCATGCTTATCCTGGTAAGAAGCTCATGTCAACGGATGTCTGTGTACCAATCTCTGTGCTTGCCGAAACCATTTTATATGCACGAGAACAGCTTGATCATGTTGGACTCGCAGGTGGGCTTGTTGGCCATGTGGGCGATGGAAATTTCCATGCACTTTTAATGTTAAATCCAAATGACGCCGAGGAGCAGGCAAAAGCGGATCGCTTCAATGAACAAATCGTGCAATATGCATTACTTCGAGGTGGCACATGTACAGGCGAGCATGGTGTTGGCATTGGCAAAATGAAATACCAAGCCACTGAGCACGGTACCTCTTTAGTCGTCATGAAAAGCATAAAAGCAGCACTTGATCCACTTAACATTATGAATCCAGGAAAGATTTTCACTCTATAATTAACATTAAAACCCGCTGATTGACTAGAATATCAGCGGGTTTATCATTATAAATCATAACGGAAGCTCTTAACTAATATATCTCCCTTGTAAAATTCTTTCGACTCATCTCGCACAAAACCTAATGATAAGTAAAGATTAATGGCAGCCTGCATCATATCACCTGAGTGTAAATAAAGTGCCTGATCCTGTCTCTTTCTTGCAAAGGCAAAACTTTCATTTAATAATTTCTTAGCAACCCCTTGCCCTCTTCCTTTTGGATGCACACCTAATAAGCGCACAATCGTCGATTGAATATTTAGCTCTGGCAGGCCATACGCTTTCCCTGCATCCGTAAATAGTTGTAATCCACCTAATATGTCATCTCCGCGTTTTGCAATAAGAATTGTCTCTGCATTCGGATTACCAACCGAAGCACGGATATCACTTAAATATGATTGCCAGTGCTCTGGGTCTTCATAGTCGTTTTCATATTGCGCATAGCTCTCAACTAAAACTTCAAGATAGCTTGCATAATCTTCCTCTTGTAAATATTCAATCAAAATGTCTGCTACTGTCATTCTAATTTCCCCTTTCTATGATGAAAAACCGCCCTTACTATAGACTGTTACTCTTTTTTCAATACGGTGTGAAACCCATTCTACGATGATTGAAATTCCCCAATAAATAAGTCCAACAGCAATAAATGACTCTAAAAACTTTAAGTTCATGGAAGCAATAATATTTGCCACACCGGTCAATTCTTTAATGGATAGGAAAAATGCTAATGATGTAGCATGTAAAAAACCGATAAAAACATTCGTCAAGTTAGGAATAGATTGCCCAAATGCTTGTGGTAAAATATAACGTCGCATAGCTTGAGGAAATGTTAATCCAATCGCATATGCTGCTTCTAATTGTCCTTTAGGTACAGCTAATATCCCTGAACGAATAATTTCTGAGGCATAAGCCCCTGCACTAAGTGTTAAGGCTAGTATGACAAAAAATAAAATAGGAATAGAATTTGATTGTATCTTTAAATGAAGCAAATTAGCTACACTATCAACTAGCATTGGCAAGCCAAAATAAACGAGCATGATATGCATAATGATAGGTGTTCCTCTGAAAAATGAAACATAAAAATTTAGTACACATGAGACTATTTTTATCTGTTGAATGCGCACGAAAGCTACAATTATGCCAATAACGATTCCTAATAAAACAGGTGTAATAGTCATGAATAAGGTTAACGGTATTACTTTACTAATTTCTCGTAATGCTTCTACTATAAAAGCGATATCAATGGTCATAGCATATTCCCCCTATTGTGAAGCAAGCTCTTTTGGCATATAACGATTAAAATAGCATTCATTAAATTTAAATACTTTTTCAAGGATTATCACGATGACATAGTAAACAATTGACAAAGCTACATAGATTTCAAACGCTCGTGTCGTAGAAGCAATCAAGGTTTCTCCCCTCCCCACCATATCCATTACACCGATGGAGAATGCTAACGATGTATCTTTTAATGAACTAATCATTGTATTTACTATATTTGGAAAAGCAACACGTATTGCCTGTGGAAAAACAATTCGCATAAAAGCCTGTGATCCACTTAAGCCTACTGAATAGGCCGCCTCCATTTGACCCCGATCAACGGTTAAAATTGCTGCACGAAATATTTCGGCAAAGGCTGCCGCATTGCTGAATGTGTACGTAATAATAACAAAATACATCGAATCCATTCTTGTCACATCAATATGAATGAGCTTTAACAATGCAGGAATGCCGTAAAATACTAAGAACAACTGCACTAAAATGGGTGTGCCACGAATAAAGGATATATAGAATGTAATAATTTGCTTCAATATCGGTATGTGAAGTAGCTTTGGTATGGCTAGCACAATCCCAAGCATCATACCAAAAAGTATGGAGAATACTAGAATCTCGAAAGTTATGGGTAAATACTGAAGCAATGTTGGAATGACTTGCGCAATTAGCACGACATCAAAGTTATTTTCCATACTGCCATCTTCCTTTCCTGTTCATTAGAAGTCTACTGTATAATCATCACCCAACCACTTTTTACTAAGCTCACTCACTACCCCCTCATTCTTTAATTCAACGATCGCTTCATCTAAACGCTCCTGTAACTTCACTTCATCTTTATTGAGTAAAAAGTAGACCTTTGAATTTAATAATGCATCACCTACAACCTTTTGCTGTGCCTCATTGCTTTCGTTATAGTATCGAACAGCAAACGGTGTGGTAATAATAGCATCAATTCGTCCCGTGGCTAGTTGATTGTTAACATCAACGGAGCCAGAAGAATAAACGATATTTGCTCCTAAATTATGCTCTTTATTATATTTTTCAATAAAAACAGCTGAGTTACTTGTTGGTGAGACACTCACATTTTTCCCTTTTAAATCCTCAATGGATTGAATGGCATTATTTTTCTCGTTGACTGTCACCTTTAATGGGAATACATTATAAGGCTCTTTATTAAATAAAAATTTCTCCTCGCGCTCACTATTAACTTCCATTTGATGGGCAATAAAATCTATTTTTCTTGTTTCTAAACTTAGTAATAAATTGGAGAATTCCATTGTTTTAAATTCAAACTCATACTCTGGTAGCTTCTCATCAATTGCACGAACAAGCTCTACATCATAACCAGTTAAATTTCCCTTGTCATCTAAAAAACAGATGTTTGGAAACTGAGTTCCCGTACCGACTATAATTTTTTGAACATCCTTGCCGCTCTGTGCTGTTTTTTGAGCACTTGCGTCACCAACTGTTTTTTCTGAGTTTGCACATGCTGTTAATAGCGCTGCTAGCACAAGTAGCAAATAAAATGATATTTTTTTCATAAAATTCCTCTCCTTCTGTTATGCATATGAGGGTAGATTCACAGCAAGTGCCTTCTGTAGATGCTCTAAACCAATTGCCGTTACAGCTCTATAGATACCTGTTTCACTTGACCCGATTTCTACAACAGGCACATGTCGAACACCATACTTTATATCGAGGATGTCTCTGAATATATCATTAGACGTGACATCAACTGTTTTGTAGGAAATATGTCGTTCTTGTAGATATGTTTTTATTTCCTCGCAATAACTACAACCTTGCTTCGACCAAATGATTATATCTAAATTTTTTGTCATAATCATGACCTCCTTAGATTACCTTCACCTTTTGTTGTAACTGCAAATAGACAGGACTTAAAAGCTCAAACGAACGTTGACGTTCAAATTCCTTCAAGATGGGCGTATGCAAAATAAATTCATCGATTTGGAATCGTACATGGTAGTTATCTAAAATGGCTTTAATTTCTTCTGCCGTACCGTATAAAATATCAGCCTCATACTGTTCCACTGTATATTCCTCTCCAGATTCCTGACCAAATTTCTCTGCTAGCTCTACTGATTGTAGCGTCAGGCTTCTGCCACTTGCTAAATGCACCTTTGTAATTTTTTGATCTCCTATTAGTTTTTTCGCTTCCTCTTTACTTGGAGCAGCAAGTGCAGCAATAGAAAGCGCAAAAGTACCGTTTGGATGATGACTGCGATAGGTTGAAGCCGCTTGCACCAATACATCATTATCACTATCAATAAATCGAGCAAAGACAAATGCAATGCCGAGTTTTCCTGCAAGAGCAGCACTTTCAGGGCTAGCGCCAAGTAAAAATAATGTTGGCTTTGTCTTTGGAATTGGCGTTGCTTGTATGCCATATAATTCGTGCTCTTTTGGTATGGTTTGCTCAATTAATTGCTGTAAAAATATTAGTCTCTCTTCAAAATCTCCCCCTTGATTGAGTGTGCCATATTGTAAAGCCTTCGTGGAAAGTGGCAAGCCACCAGGGGCTTTACCGATGCCTAAATCTACACGTCCTGGCTCCAATGATGCTAGAACATGGAAATTTTCCGCTACTTTATAGGGGCTATAATGCTGTAGCATAACCCCTCCTGACCCAATTTGAATGGATTTGGTTTTGGCAAGTAAATAAGAAACTAATATTTCTGGAGAAGAGCCTGCTAATGACTCTGTATGATGATGCTCCGATACCCAAAAACGTGAATAGCCTAACTGCTCAGCTCTCTGTGCTAAGGCTACCGTTTTTTGTAATGTTTGTTCATTGCTTGCTCCTTCAATAATAGGGCTTTGATCTAATATGCCTAATGTATAACTCATACAATACCTCCTAATCTCTTTTATTCAAATGAATTTACTAGGTTTTTAGACAGACTGTTTAACATAGCGACTTTCCTTGAAGGGTAAACCTAAATTCCCACGCAAAGTATCTGCCTCATAATCTTTACGATATAGCCCTCTTGCTTGTAAAATTGGCACTACTTTATCAACAAAATCTTCAAGAGCACCAGGTACTGTCACGCCAATAATAAAACCATCTGCTGCTTCCTTTTCAAACCATTCTTGTACAAGATCTGCTACTTGCTCAGCTGTCCCAAAAAAGGCTGTTTTTGGTGTCGCCTCGCGTAAAGCGACTTGACGTAATGTCAGACCCTCCTGCTTAGCATAAAGTTTAATATAATCGGTTGTGCTTCTAAAGCTATTGGCTCCAATATCCCCTAGATCAGGAAACGGTGCATCCACATCGTATTGGGTAAAATCATGATGGTCGAAGTAACGTCCAAGATAAGCAAGAGCACGGTCTATGGAAACTAACTCAACAATTTCTTGATATTTCGCTTCTGCTTCCTCCACCGTATCGCCAATAATTGGTGATATACCTGGAAAAATCTTCACTTCTTCAGGATTTCGTCCGAATGTTGCCACCTCTTTTTTTTCTCTCAAGTAAAATTTCTGTGCCTCTTCAATAGATGCCCCATGTGTAAAAATGGCATCTGCATCTTTTGCAGCTAATCGAATGCCTGCATCAGACGACCCAGCCTGGAAAATAACGGGCTGGCCTTGCTTTGTTCGACCAATATTGAGTGGTCCTTGGACTGAAAAATATCGCCCTTTATGATGTAATGTGTGTAATTTTTCTGGATCAAAAAATTGATCTTTGTTGACATCTGCAATAAACGCATCATCGTCCCACGAGTCCCATAAGCCTTTGACAACCTCTAAGTATTCTTCCGCGATTTTATAGCGTTCTGCATGGCTAGGATGTTGGTCAATTGTTTTGTTATAGTTCAAAGCAGTACTTTCTAATGGAGTCGTTACAACATTCCATCCAGCACGCCCAGCACTAATATGATCTAATGAAGCGAATTGGCGTGCTACTGTAAATGGTTCGCTATAGGAAGTTGAGACTGTTCCAACTAACCCAATGTTTTTCGTCGCTACTGCTAAAGCCGATAAGATTGTAATAGGTTCAAATCGATTTAAAAAATGAGGGATGGATTTTTCGTTAATAAATAAACCATCCGCAATAAATGCTACATCAAATTTTCCCTGCTCTGCTTTCTGAGCCTGCTGAATATAGAAAGGTAAGCTTACACTTTGATTGCTCGCCACCTTTGGATGAAGCCAACCAGAAATATTTCCTCCTACCCCATGAATAATTGCTCCAAATCGAATTTTATCCTGTCTAGCCATGTCAATTCCTCCTCAATTTTTATTTTACTAAACATAGTGGTTAAGTATGTTTTATTGGATTGAGAATGATATTACCGTTCCTTTAGACGATATGCAATAGGTACAGTAATAGAAAAAATTTTATGTGGTGATAAAATTTTTTATCAATACGTGTCTCCTATGCTTTCAAAATGCTTAGCTGTTTCACAAATTGTCTGCCAAAAGGCTGATGGCAATGTCTCCTTCTCTTTATAGGTTAAAAATATATGTTGATTCATATCCAGCAAATGCTTAACGTCTATCTCCACAAATTCACCGCTTTCCAGCTCCTTTTTGATACAAAGATGTGGTAAAAAGCTTAAATAGTCTTTTGTCCGAATAAATTCTTTGGCAACTTCTAAATGATCTGTTCGTACCTCAATATTGGCTGCTACTCCCTCTACCTCAAACATTTTATGCACATAATTCCAATCAAACGCGCCACATTCAAAAAATACCATTTTCTGTTGAGCTAATTCTTTTGCTTGAATGAGTTCATCTAGTTGTAATGGGTGATCACGGTGTTTGATAAGTTTCACTGTATTGTTCAATAAAAGCTCGTTCTCAATGTCATTCCCATGTACATATTGAATAAAGCCTAGATGAATTTGGTGGCTTTGTAGCTTTTCTAAAATGTTTGCTGTGGAACCTGTAAATAATTGAAAACGCAAATAAGGGAATTGCTCTTTCCATTTAGGCAATGCATAGGCTAAAAAATACTGAGCTGTTACACCGTTTGCACCAATACATACCTCATCGGTCTCCTGCGTTTCTTCTAATTGCTTCTTTCCTTGCTGAAATGTTTGCACAATTTGCGTGGCAAATGGTAAAAAATCTTTCCCTTTCTCTGATACGCTCACACTTCTTCCATCTCGGTAAAATAACTCCACACCTAGCTCTCGTTCTAATGACTTAATACGTGCAGTTACAGTCGGCTGTGAAAGAAATAATGCATTGGCTGCTTTATGGATACTTTTGTAATGGACAACATATAAAAATGCCTCGATATGGTCTATATTCACGAGGAGTTCACCCCTTCATTAATTATTTAACCTATTATATAAATAATTCCTTATATTCTCTATAACTTATAAGAAAACTATGTTTTATATTTTGACAAAGAAAAAAAGTAACCCAGCGTCTCCCAGGTTACTTTACTATGTAGCGATGTAGCCATCCATCTTGACAACAAACATCGCACGTGGTGAACATCCCTCTGTCTGCCTACCACTTTTATGTTATTTACATGAACACCCTCTGTTGTCCATGTAAACTCTATCTATCGTACTTCTCAACTCGAGAAAGCATATGTCTAAATTTAAGCTAAAATCGATGCTAATACAGCTTTTTGTGCATGCAATCTATTTTCAGCTTGCTCAAAGATGTAAGAATTAGGTCCATCAATAACTGAAGTTGCAACCTCTTCCTCACGATGTGCTGGTAAGCAATGCAAGAACATATAATTTGGTTTTGCATAGGCTACTAGCTCATCATTAATTTGATAGCCAGCAAAGTCTTGTAAACGTTTTGCTGCTTCTTCCTCTTGACCCATAGATGTCCAAACATCTGCATAGACGACATCTGCATTTAATACTGCTTCAACAGGATCATTCGTGATCATAATCGTACTGCCATTTGCTGCCGCAATCGCCTGTGCTTTAGCGATGACTTCCCCATCACATTCATACCCTACAGGAGTCGCAACAGCTACATTCATGCCAACGTGTGCTGAAGCTACTACGAGTGAGTGTGCTACATTGTTGCCATCTCCTACATAGGCAATTTTAAGTCCTTTTAACATGCCTTTATTTTCTGCAATCGTCTCTAAATCAGCTAATGCCTGACAAGGATGATAAACATCCGTTAATCCATTAATAACTGGGATTACTGCATGCTCCGCCAGCTCTTTGACCATTGCGTGAGAGTTTGCACGAATCATAATACCATCTAAATAGCCCGATAATACATGAGCTGTATCATAAATCGATTCGCCACGACCAA
Source organism: Lysinibacillus sp. BSL11 (assembly GCF_052928325.1). Classification (NCBI taxonomy): domain Bacteria; kingdom Bacillati; phylum Bacillota; class Bacilli; order Caryophanales; family Bacillaceae; genus Lysinibacillus; species Lysinibacillus sp. BSL11. The sequence continues at coordinate 24,434 of NZ_JAVGCX010000010.1, forward strand.
TTTGCAAATCACGCGCATGCATAAACATACTTTTTCCACCTAATTGATTCATACCAACTTCAAATGAAATACGTGTACGAGTTGAATGCTTTTCGAAAATCATTCCAAGCGTTTTACCTTCTAATAATCTTGGGCATTTCCCCTCTTTTGTAATCATTTTAAGCTGTGTCGCTAATTCAATAAGATCTTGAACCTCTTGACTTGTATAGTCTAGCAAAGTTAGTAGATCTTTTCCTTTTAAACTAGACACTAACTTTAACTGTACTTCTTCGAGTAATTTCATAGCCTTCGCTCCTTATATCGTTGCTGTTGAAATTAGTATAACATGCATAAATATAAAATCAACTGAATTTTTATAATTAATTTTTATTCTTATTTATTTGTTATTAAATGTGACAAAAATTCGTCAAAGCGAATATTTATGCATATATAACTTATTTATGGATAAGGTACTAAAATGTATCAAAGGTACAATGTGTAAAAATAGTTTGGGAGCTTTGTCACTATTGGTAGCAGAGGGAGAAAATTTAATACTAAAAATAATGAAAAGCCCCCTAACAACATTTGTTAGAGGGCAAGTCCATTTCTTCTAATTATTCAAAAGTAATTTTATTGACTGCATCACGATCTAATTTTTTAATGACTTCTACCATTAATTTAACGGCATTATCATAATCATCACGATGTAGGATACCTGCATGTGAATGGATATAGCGTGTCGCAATACCAATTGATAGTGCTGGTACACCATTTGCTGTTACGTGGATGGAGCCAGCATCTGTACCACCGCCAGCCATCGCTTCAAATTGATATGGAATATTGTGCTCATCTGCTACATCTAATACGAATTCACGTAAGCCACGATGTGAAACCATAGATGCATCATACACAACGATTTGAGGGCCTGCACCCATCTTACTCGTTGATTCTTTTGCTGTAACTCCAGGAGTATCTCCTGCTACACCTACGTCTACTGCAAATCCAATATCTGGTTGGATTTTATGTGTAGTAGTTTTAGCACCGCGAAGTCCAACTTCTTCTTGTACATTCCCTACAGAATAGAGAATATTAGGGTGCTTTTCATTTTGTAACGCTTTCATAACATCAATCGCAATTGCACAGCCGATACGGTTATCCCAAGCTTTAGCTAATAGATACTTATCATTTTTCATTACATTAAACTCAAAGTACGGTGTTACCATATCGCCAGGACGAACGCCCCACTCAAGAACTTCATCTTTAGAAGCTGCACCAATGTCGATAAACATATCTTTAATGTCTACTACTTTATTACGTACATCAGCAGGTAAAATATGAGGTGGCTTTGAACCAATAACCCCAATCACTTCATCGCCCTTACGTGTAGTAATCGTTACACGCTGTGCAAGCATAACTTGGCTCCACCAGCCACCTACTGTTTGGAATTTAATAAAGCCTTTGTCATCAATTTGTGTAACCATGAAGCCTACTTCATCCAAATGTCCTGCCACGACGATTTTAGGACCGTTTTCATCGCCAATTTTTTTAGCAATGACACTACCTAAGTTATCTGTTTCTACAGTATCTGCATATGGTGCAATATATTTTTTCATGACCTCACGCGGTGCACGTTCATTGCCTGCAATACCATTTGCATCTGTTAAATCTTTAAACATTTGTAATGTTGGATCTAGTTGTGTCATCCTTTTGCCTCCTACTTCTTGTATCTATTTTATTATACTTCGTTTACCGAAATATTCCTAGCTTAATCGTCTGAAAATTGGTGTATTTCTTAATTTAATAACCTGAACGCTGCCGATGATAATTTTCTTGATTTTTTTCAAGATAAGCACTTACCACATCCTCAAATGTAAAACCGAGATTATACGCTAGTAACCCATAGTATTGCCAAATAGCTAAATAACGCTCCTCTGTAGGTTGATGAATAAATGCTAAAATAGCACTTTGTGTTTCTAAAAAAGTAGCCGTTAAATCTTTGTTCTCTTCTACGAAAGGCCACATTTCAATCGATGTATAGCCCTTTAATAAGCCAAGAGATAAGATAAAATGAATCGAATCTACATATTCTTCTAAAATGACTTCACGTGCTGATGGTCCCTTTGTGCTCCAAAATTTAAAGCAACGTGTTTCATTAGCAAGCTCAGCTAGCTCCACTAGTAAGGCTAAGCCCTTTTCCTGAAACACATCTTGCTGAATATTTTGTGTTTGCTCGATAAAATCATCAAGCTCTTTTTGCATGGTAAACAATTGTTGTAAATTCATTTTTTTCTCCTAAATTTCTAAAAAATTTTTTATAAAAAGTGAAACTATTTGACCCTTCTAATCGTATAGGAAAGAATAACCTTTCTTCAAGGGGGAAATTTAAACATGTTGCCGTTACTAATTCGACTTGCTGTAATAGCGCTTATTATCTATGTATTTTACAAAGCGATTCGTTATATAACCGATCCTAAACGCAAACTTGATGAAGCCTATGAAAAAGGCCAGTATTATTTCTATGATGACGTTAAAAATGTCCGAAAAAATTTCTTTATTTCTTATAAGGGTGCTCTTTTTGAAGGTGAAAAATACCTAGGCACAACAGAGGATGCATTTGAGGTTGTAACCATTTTCGTCGGTGCGCGTGATGCTGCAACATTACAAGGCTTCAGCAAAAGCGACTTTGAATATTTGCAGCAAGAAATATTATTGAACTATCCAAGCGCCAAAATCAATTGGAAGCAGCCCATTGAACAGCTTATGCGAAACACATCCCCATAATGAGGATGTGTTTTAATTATTCTCATTTATGTCCACAGCTGCACAATGATAAAAATTTGTATGGCTGCAAGTAGGGGAAAACCAAATGCAAAGTGGTTATGACGTGTTTTGTGGCGGAATAAATACATACCCAATACACCCCCAACTGCCCCTCCTGCTATGGCTAGTGTAAATAATGTACGCTCTGCTATACGCCATTCATGATTCTTTGCGCGCGATTTATCCATCCCCATTAAAATGAGCAATACAATTGATACAATGCTCATATAAGCTAATAATGCTTGTCCCATTTCTTACTCCTTTAAAACCGTGATACTATTAATCTAACACAAAAAAGACTGATGGAAAAACCCATCAGTCTTTTTATCGCATTTGTGTCATTTTGCACCTGTCGCTACGCTTTCGGTGCAGAAATAACAGTTAATGTTGTCAGCTATTATTTAGCTACTGCTTTTTTAGCAGCGTCTGCTAATTGAGTGAATGCTGCAGCATCAGTTACTGCAAGGTCAGCTAACATTTTACGGTTAACTTCGATACCTGCAACTTTTAAACCGTGCATTAAACGGCTATAAGAAAGACCGTTCATACGAGCAGCTGCGTTGATACGAGTGATCCATAATTTACGGAAATCACGTTTTTTCTGACGACGGTCACGGTATGCATATTGACCTGATTTCATTACTGCTTGGTTAGCAACTTTGTATAATGTATGTTTTGAACCATAGTAACCTTTAGCTAATTTCAATACTTTTTTACGACGTTTGCGCGTCACTGTTCCGCCTTTTACGCGTGGCATATGAATTACCTCCTGCTTTTCATTTAAAAATGAATGTTAGTATTTTTTTGTAGTCAATTATTTCATGTATACAAGTAAAGATTTGATGCGTTTGAAGTCACCAGATGATACGATGTTCGCTTTACGTAGGTGACGTTTTTGTTTCGTAGATTTGTTTGCGAATAAGTGGCTTCCATAAGCACGGTCGTATTTTAATTTACCTGAACCCGTTTTTTTGAAACGTTTCGCAGCTCCACGGTGAGTTTTCATTTTTGGCATGTCGAATTCCTCCTAAACTGTTCGTCTAATATTATTTCTCGTTCTTTGGTTGAAGAACTAAGAACATGCTTCGGCCTTCCATCTTCGGTTTTTGTTCTACCGTTGATACTTCAGCACAAGCTTCAGCAAAACGATCTAACACACGTTGACCAATCTCTTTGTGTGTGATCGCACGACCTTTGAAACGTAGGCTACATTTTACTTTATCGCCTTTTTCAAGGAATTTAATCGCATTACGTAACTTCGTTTGGAAATCATGCTCATCGATTGTTGGGCTCAAACGAACCTCTTTCATTACGATGACCTTTTGATTTTTACGAATTTCACGGTCTTTCTTTTGCTGTTCAAACTTAAATTTACCATAGTCCATGATACGAGCGACTGGCGGCTTGGCTTGAGGGGCCACAAGGACAAGATCCAAGTTTACACGAGCGGCGATTTCTAGCGCTTCATTACGTGTCTTTACACCAAGCTGGTCACCATTGTGATCGATTAATCGAAGTTCACGTGCGCGAATGCCTTCGTTTACATACATGTCTTTGCTAATAGTAATCCACCTCCAAGTAGTTGTCGCGAATACATGGTTTGGGCAAAGCCTTGCCCGGTTGAACGGTACATCCTCTCGTCATGTCCATAAAAAAAGGACGGACATTTTTGAAGATGTCCGCCCGCTATATGTGCATGCGCAAGTCTACGCAAAACAATTCAACGTGTCATACCTGTTCACAGCCTTTAAAGCGTTGTATCAGGTGAGAAGCGGGCAGCCTCTACTTCAACCACAAACTTTGTATTCATTAACCTTAACTATATTAGCATGTATATGATAAGCTGTCAAATATTTATTTTCTTATCAGTGCTAACATAACCAAAATGAAACTATTCTATACAAATGCAAGATTTATTTTATACAGAAACCCTCACTTTGGCAAGCAAGGGTTTCTAGTTAAAGCTTATTTTGTAATTTCTGTTTTAATAGCTGATAGGAAATCCTCAAAGCTAATTGTTTCGGAATCTTTCGAGCCATAACGTCGAACATTTACGCCATTTGCCTCAACCTCTTTATCCCCGATAACAAGCATATAAGGAATCTTTTTCATTTGTGCCTCACGGATTTTATAGCCTAATTTCTCTTCACGATCATCCATTTCCACACGTAGACCAGCCGCTGTAAGTTGCTCTTCAATTTGCTTTGCATAGTCGAAGTGAGCTTCATTCGATACTGGAATAACTTCAACTTGTACCGGTGCTAACCAAGTTGGGAATGCACCTTTGTATTCTTCAATTAAGAAGGCAACAAAACGTTCCATTGTTGATACAACACCACGGTGGATAACAACTGGACGATGAGGTTTACCATCTTCCCCAACATAAGTTAGGGCGAAGCGTTCTGGTAATAAGAAGTCTAATTGAACTGTAGATAAAGTCTCTTCTTTACCAATTGCTGTTTTTACTTGAACGTCAAGTTTAGGACCATAGAATGCAGCCTCACCTTCTGCTTCAAAGTAGTCTAAGCCAAGTTCATCCATTGCTTCTTTTAGCATGCTTTGTGCTTTTTCCCACATTGCATCATCATCGAAGTATTTCTCAGTATCTGCTGGGTCGCGATAAGATAAACGGAATGAGTAATCATTAAGATCGAAATCTTTATAAACCTCTAAAATTAACTGTACTACTTTTTGGAATTCCGCTTTAATTTGATCTGGGCGAACAAAAATATGGGCATCATTTAATGTCATCCCACGAACACGTTGTAAGCCTGAAACAGCCCCTGACATTTCGTAACGGTGCATGGTGCCAAGTTCTGCAATACGCAATGGTAGGTTACGATAAGAATGCATGCTGTTTTTGTACACCATCATATGGTGAGGACAGTTCATTGGACGCATAATTAATGTTTCATTATCCATTTCCATTGGTGGAAAAATTGAATCTTGATAATGATCCCAGTGACCAGAAGTTTGATAAAGCTCTTTAGAACCTAATACTGGTGTATAAACGTGCTTATAGCCAAGTGATAATTCTTTATCGACAATATAACGTTCAATAACACGACGAATTGTTGCACCATTTGGTAACCAAAGTGGTAAACCTTGGCCAACTTTTTGAGAAGTTGTGAACAGTTCTAATTCTTTTCCGATTTTACGGTGATCACGTTCTTTTGCTTCTTCTAGCATTTGGAGGTGGTGTTTTAATTCCTCTTTTTTGAAGAACGCTGTACCATAAATACGTTGTAACATTTTGTTATCAGAGTTCCCTCTCCAGTAAGCCCCCGCTAATGATAAAAGCTTGAATTCACGAAGTTTACCAGTAGATGGTACGTGGATACCACGGCAAAGATCAAAAAACTCGCCTTGATAATAAATAGATACTTGCTCATCTGCAGGAATGGCTTCAAGTAACTCTAATTTATACTCATCACCAATTTCTTCATAAAGGGCTTGTGCTTCTGCACGGCTTACATTTTTGCGTTCTACCTCAAGGTTTTCAGCAATAATTTTCTTCATTTCTTTTTCAATGGCTGGTAGATCTTCAGCTGTGATTGGTGTTGGTGAGTCGATATCATAGTAGAAACCACCTTCAATTACCGGACCAATACCAAGCTTTGCATCTGGGAATAGACGTTTAATAGCTTGCGCTGTTAAATGGGCAGTTGAATGACGTAAAATTTCAAGTGCTTCCTCATCATCTTGTGTAATGATTGCAATTGTTGCATCCTCTTCAATTGGTGTTTTTAAATCCACTAACACACCATTAATTTTACCTGCATACGCTTTTTTACGTAAGCCAGGGCTAATAGATAATGCTACGTCATCAGTTGATGTGTCTTTTGCAAATTCCTTTATAGCGCCATCTGGGAAAGTTAATTTAATCATTTCTGACATCTTCTTTGCACTCCTTTGTTTTTGATAAATACATAATGCTTGATGATTGGCTGGAGCAATGTTTGTGTGACTCTACCGCTTGGTTTGAGCGGAGTCATTGCTTTTTTGAGCATTTCTCTGTGCAATCAGAGCGGCATCTTCATGTTTCTGAGCGGTTTCTTACTCTCTAAGAGCAAGTTAACCACTTTCGCAAGCGACTTCCCTTCCTATAGGAGTGGGGCCATCACTTCTCACATCGATTTCAATGAAATCGGAGAAAAATAAAAAAAGCTCCGTCCCTCACAAAAGGGACGAAGCGTATGCTCGTGGTTCCACCCTTCTTCCTTCCGACTTACATAAAGTCAGACGAAGCTCAAGGCTAGCTAACGGGCTAGGGACCGGCGAAAGATTATCCCTTTCGCTGCTCAGTAGGTAGTAAATAATGTGCCCATACTAGGAAGTTTTCAGCCAATGACTTCCCTCTCTAAAAGCTGATACACAAAATTCATGTCCTCATCAATGCATATTGATATTAAGTATATGAGTCAGTATACGCTCGATTGTCGAAAAATGCAACTATCAATGTTACATCCGACGATTTTTGCCTCGCATTTCGATCGGCACTGTTAGGGCTTTAATTCGTTCCATAATTCGTCCCGCTTTGACAACCTCAATATCACCTTTTTGTGACTGTGCTAAGTGATGCTCTAATTCTTCATAGTTAAAATTAGACGTAATAAAAGTTGGCAATTGCTCTGCCATCCGATAATGGAAAATAGTCCCCAAAATTTCATCACGTGTCCAGGCAGTCATCGTCTCCGCACCTAAATCATCTAGCATTAAAACAGGAGCCTTTTTAATATAATCAATTTTCTCATTCAATGTATTATCACCAATGGCATTTTTCATTTCTCGTAAAAACTCTGGAACGAAAACTACCACAGAGCGGATTTTAATAGATGCTAATTCATTGGCCAATGCACCAAGTACAAAGGATTTCCCAACACCAAACTTACCATATAAGTAAAATCCTTTTGCAGGTAATTGACCAGTTTCTTTTGTTATTTTAACAAATTGAGCTGCTTTTTGTGCAATCGCCACACGTGATTCATCATCAATACTTAAATCATGAATTGTTGCTTGTAGCACATCTTTTGGCATATGCATACTTGCAATCATATTCGCAACATCTCGACGCTCTTCTTCCCTAATCTTTTGCTCACAGCGCACATAGTCCATTTCAATAGAATTCCGAACAACCCTTAATGTAGGGAGGAATCCTTTTAAATAGTTTGTACAATGTTCTGTATTATCACACCCACAGCACTCAGTAGATTGACTAATAAACTCATGCAGTTTAGGTAAGTTTCGCTCAACATTGTCATAGCTTAATTCATCTGCATGCTGCGCTAAAAATTCCTGCACATGCGGATGCTCTAAAATTTCACGTCGCATGGCTTCATAGCGTTCTTGGAACGAGGGTACATTAATTGCTCGCTTTAGTGGTCCATTTATAGGTTCGATTACTGCTCACCTTCTTTACTATTCGCTTTTTCCTAGCATCTCTAATATTTTTTGTCGCTCTTTTTCAAAATCTATAGTACTAGAGGTAGATTCCTCTTGATTTTCATTTCGTTTATAGAACCATTCAGGCACTTTTTCTTCACGTTGATATCTTGAACGTCCCTTAGTCTGTTGACTCGTTTTATTGGAAGTTTGCGGCTTGTTTTTCCAGGCTGTATATTTATCATGCTCTTGGCGTGCAAGTTCCATTGCTTCCTTAGCTGTTTGGACATTTTTTCTTACCCAATGATCGGCAATCGTTTCCACATATTTTTTAGGGAGCTTCATATCTGTTGTTAGCATAACGTATTCTAACAATGCATTGACCACTCCAATTGGCATACCATGTTGAACGATTAAATTTTCTGCAAGCTGGACAGAGGTTTGTAATGGTTCTTTACCATTATTTATATCTCTTAAAACTTGGACAGGCGCCGTTGTTTCTAAATAGTGTTGAAGCTCCTGATCCTTGGTTTTTTGTCCCGCATCTGCTACTGGTAAAGGCTCGGTGACACGCGCAAGTTTTGGCGGCTCCTTGGATACGGTTAATTTATAAAAATCAGCAGCAGCCTTTCGTAAACGTTCCTGAGAAATTCCTAAATCATCATCTAAAGCAAGTATGACTACTTTTTGCATATCAAGGGCTGTTAAATGATATAAAAATGCCAACTTGGCTATAGCTTCACGCACCTCAAATGTCAATAAATTAGAAGGTACCAATTGCTCAGACAAACCCGCTTGCAATAAATCAAAATCGAATTGCTCCAAATAAAAAGGATATACTTTTTGCTGTTTATCCTTATGACTTGTATCCACTTGTAAATCTGATGGAATATTGGCATGCACAGGCTTATAGACATCAATAAAAGCACGAGATACATCCTTAAACGCCGAGTCCTTTACAGGTGACATAAAGCGCTGACGTAAGTTGCGATAAGCCTGCTCTCCAATTTTACTAAACAAAAACATCGACAGCAGCGGGTCTTTCATAAAGCTATCAGCATCTAATGGGCGCTGTAGCTCATATAAAAAACTACGCTCACCAGCATTTTCTTTTTTCCATGTACGCAGCAAACCAATAGCTTCTAATGCAATTCGAGCCTCAAACACTTTACCAATTGGTAGCCCTAGCACATTCATTAAATAATAATGTGTCATTTGCTGCTTTGGCATTTGCTCTGCTTCTGCCCACAATGTTAAATAGAGGCTAACTGGCTCTGATCCCGTTAATGGTTGATAAAATAATGTAACTAATTGACGCTCTTGTGTAGAAAATGCATGAGGTAGACGAATGTCGAAAGGATCGCCAGGTTGCAATTCCTTATATAAATGAATCAACGTCATTCATCCTCTCTGTTTGCTATGATTTCTTCTCCGTTTGACGTTGAATAATGTCCTTTATTTCCTCAATAAAGACATTGATATCTTTAAACTGACGGTAGACCGACGCAAAACGCACATAGGCAACCTCATCAATTTTGGCTAAGCGGTCCATGACCATTTCGCCAACATCTTCTGAGCGTACTTCCGAATTCCCAATACGACGAAGATCTTTTTCAATGGACAGAACAAGTTCCTCCAGCACATCAAGTGCCACTGGACGTTTTTCACAAGCACGAATAAGCCCACGAAGTACCTTCTCACGGCTAAACTCTTCTCGTGAACCTTCCTTTTTGACAACGACTAATGGCGTCTCTTCAATTTTTTCAAACGTTGTAAAACGGAAGCCACATGACTCACATTCACGACGTCTACGTATTTCTTTATTATCATCTACTGGCCTCGAATCCACAACACGCGTTCCGTTAAATTGGCAAGATGGACATCTCATATAATTACTCTCCTGGTTTACAACAATTTAATATATCTATTATAACAAATTTCCTACATGTAAGAAAAGTGCATTCACGTTTGTGGTCTCATGATAAATCTAAAGCACCTGAAGTACAAGATAAGTTTCTGTAAAAAAAGAGCACATTGAAACCTTTTCGATTTCAATGTGCTCTCTATAGAAATTATTACGCGTTTACCGTTTCTAAAGCATTTGCCACTTTTTTCACAAGGTCCACAACGCGTGCAGAGTAGCCCCACTCGTTATCATACCAAGCAAGTACTTTTACTTTGCGGTTGCCTAACACCATTGTAGAAAGTCCATCAACTGTTGAAGAATAAGTTGTTGTATTGTAATCAGAAGATACTAATGGCTCAACAGAGAAATTAAGGATCCCCTTCATTGGACCTTCTGTTGCCGCTTTTACAAATGCTGCATTGACTGCATCAACTGTTACATCTGTATTTAAATCTACTACAAGGTCAACTAAAGATACGTTTGGTGTAGGAACACGAAGTGCCATACCATGAATTTTACCTTCTAATTCAGGTAAAACTAATTTTAATGCTTTCGCTGCACCTGTAGATGTCGGGATAATGGATTGGGCGCATCCACGTGCACGACGTAAATCTTTATGCGGATTGTCTAAGTTCTTTTGGTCATTAGTATAAGCATGAACTGTTGTCATTAAGCCATTCTCAATACCAAATGTGTCATTCAATACTTTTGCTACTGGCGCTAAGCAGTTTGTTGTACAAGAAGCATTTGAAATAACATCATGTTTAGCAATATCCAATTTGTCATCATTTACACCTAAAACAATTGTTACATCCTCGTTTTTACCTGGTGCTGTTAAGATTACTTTTTTCGCGCCAGCTGCTAAGTGCATGGCTGCTTTATCACGTTCATTAAATTTTCCTGTAGCTTCAATCACGATATCTACACCCATTGTAGACCAAGGTAATTTTAATGGATCACGTTCACTAATAATTTGAACACGTTTACCATTTACAACTAAAGCATCGCCTGCTGGTTCTACCGTACCTTCAAAAGTTCCGTGATTTGTGTCATACTTAATCAAATGTGCTAACGTTTCTGCAGGATAGCTTGCGTTAATCGCAACGATGTTTAAATCTTGTTGTACGATAGCCTGGCGGAAAACCATACGTCCGATACGCCCGAAACCATTAATAGCAATTGATACTGTCATTTATAATATCCTCCTGTGAGTACATACTCAGATTAATTAATTATATACTTTACGGTGATTAGTATAACACAATTTTAAAAAAGATGAACATTATATATTGAGAATATAAAAGTTCTTATTTTCTGAAAAATTATTCTTTATTATGGCGTTTCCCCATAAAAAAATGCGTAGCAAGGTGCCTTGCTACGCATCATAAAAGAACTCATTAAATAACATCCCAATAATGCAGGATTTTTTTTAATTGTTCTTCAGTACTTTCTATATTTTCATTATTATAAATGACCGCATGTGCACCCTTTTCTTTGACAGACATCGGCAGTTGAGAGTGCATACGTGCCAAGGCATCTTCTTTAGATAAATTATTTCGTTCCATTAAACGTCGAAGCTGAACTTCTTCACTGACCGATACCACAATGATACGTTCCACAAAATGTTGAAGCTTACTCTCAAATAACAAAGGAATGTCCATCACCACATGTTCATGTCCTGCTTCTAAATAGGCATCACGCTGACGTAACATTTCTTTTCTGATTGCTGGATGCATGATATCATTTAACGTTTTACGTTTTGCAGGCTCATGGAATATGATATCTCCCAGCATAGTTCGATTTAAATTGCCGTCCTCAAGCAAGATAGCTTGTCCGAAGCTTTCAGCAATCAATGCTAATGTCTCTGTTCCAGGTTCTACGACATCTCGTGCTACAACATCTGCATCAACAATCGGTAAACCCAGTTCGCTCATCATTTTAGCTACTGTACTTTTTCCACTTGCAATACTTCCTGTAAGTCCGATAATCATTGCTAAATCCCCTTTAATGTTGACAATTTGGGCAATAGACAGAGGTACGCCCTCCAATTGTCATTTGACTTGTAGCCGTTTCACATGCTGGACATACCTTTTTCCCATACATTTTTAATCGATTCTGCATACTCCCGGCTTCCCCATTAATATTCCGATAATCAGAAATAGTTGAACCACCCGCTTCAATGCTTTGACGTAGGACAGCAACAATCTCCTCAAATAATGCTCGCTTCCGCTTTTCACTAATGCGGCTCATTTTGCGTGCAGGGTGAATTTTCTGAGCAAACAATGCCTCTGTTGCATAAATATTGCCACAACCCGAAATGACTTGCCCATCCATAATTACTTCTTTTACGGCTTTATTTTCATATTTCGGTAGCTTAGATTTTGTTATAAAAAAATCACATGCATGCTCATCAAATGGCTCTGGTGCCATTTTTGTCAATGGCGCATGATCTTCAATTTTTGTCAGAAAACGTAGTTCACCGAAGCGACGAATATCTGAATAAATCAAGTATCCCCCATCTGCCATTTCAAATGTCGCATGGATATGCTTTTGAAATTTCGCCTCATTGATTTCTTCGGGTGAATTCACAACAAACCAAGCACCTGTCATACCTAAGTGACTAACAAGTACGTATGGAACATCATCCTTCAGCAAATGAAAGAAAATATATTTGGCTCTTCGTTCAATTCTGGTAATGGTCATCTGGGACAAAGTACTTTCAAAAGCATCAGGCTCTGCTTGTTTGACAATACATTGTTTACCCTCACTAAAAGAGAAATGTACTCGTTCAGAAAGCTTAACCTGTTGAATGGTACGTCCTTCAACTGTTGGCTTCAATGCCTGGACGACACCCTCTACCTCTGGTAATTCAGGCATTTGAATCCCTCCTTATTTTGCCTCGTACCATGTTGAGCCATGATTAAAATCTACTTTAAGCGGTACAGCAAGCTCAATAGCGTTTTCCATAACTTCTGGTACAATTTTTTCTAGTAAGGCAATCTCTTCCTTTGGTGCCTCAAAGATCAGCTCATCATGCACTTGAAGCAGCAGTTTTGCCTGCATCTTTTCTTTTTTCAATCGAGCATCCATATCAATCATTGCCTTTTTAATGATATCAGCTGCACTACCTTGAATTGGCGTATTCATCGCCGTACGCTCAGCAAAGCTTCTTAAATTAAAATTTGAGCTTGTAATATCCGGTAAATAACGGCGTCTATTTAATATCGTTGTCACATAACCATTAAATTTCGCATTTTGTACAATGTCATCCATGTACTGTTTTACACCAGGGAAACTCGCGAAATACTTTTCAATAAAATTAGCCGCTTCCTTACGCGTAATATCTAAGTTTTGTGATAGACCATAATCACTAATACCGTAGACTATTCCAAAGTTAACAGCTTTCGCTGCGCGACGCATATTACTATCAACCTCATCTTCTGACACATGAAATACATCCATAGCTGTACGTGTATGAACGTCCATTCCTTCACGGAAAGCCTCAACAAGGTTTTGATCTTCTGACATATGCGCAAGAACGCGTAATTCAATTTGCGAATAGTCAGCAGAAAATAATATCCAATCCTCTTTTGAAGGTACAAAGGCTTGACGAATTTTGCGGCCCTCCTCTAAACGAATTGGGATGTTTTGTAAATTCGGGTCTGTTGAGCTTAAACGCCCTGTTGCAGTTAAAGCTTGCTGGAAGCGTGTATGCACTTTACTATCCGATTCATGAATCTCCTTTAGTAAGCCTTCAATATATGTGGATTGTAATTTTCCAAGTTGGCGATACAACAGAATATGTTCGATGATAGCATGCTCTGACTGTAATTTTTCTAGGACATCCGCAGCAGTTGAATAGCCTGTCTTCGTCTTTTTAATCACAGGTAGCCCTAGCTTATCGAATAGAATCACACCTAATTGTTTTGGTGAATTAATATTAAAGGTTTCTCCAGCTTCTGCATAAATTTCTTGCTCAATTACCACAAGTTTATCATTAAGCTCTTGCCCCATTTTCTCTAACGTAGCACGGTTAACCGTAATCCCTTCGCTTTCCATTTCACCTAAAATCCCTGCTAATGGTAGCTCTAGGTTTTTATAAAGATCGAATTGTTCATTTTCTTTTAATAAGGCTTCCAGTTTCGGCTGTAATGACCATACTGCAAAAGCTTTACGGCTAACATGCTGTGCAAGTTGATCCAAATCAGGAATTGCACGCTTAGCACCTTTTCCATAAACCGCTTCATCTGCTTGGACATCATAGTAGCCTAATTCCCTTGCAAGTGTTGCGATATCATCGCCACTTAATGCTGGATTATTAATATAAGAGGCAAGTAGCAAATCAAAGTCAACGCCAGCTAATTGAATCCCAGCTCGCTTTAATGATGCTTGAGCTGCCTTAGAATCGGACATATATTTTATTTTTGTGGCATCTTCTAGCCAACGACGGAGAGTATCTGATTTTGCTGCATTCTCAAATGGAATATATTGCGTCTTTATGCCATCTGATAATGCAATTCCTAGCTGCTGACAAGTATGATAGTGCTCGTTTTCAAGCTCTACATGCACAGCCATCACATCTTGTAAATCCTCAGGTCGAACTTCCTGAACAAGGTCATAATCGAAAGGAGCTTGCTCTTTTTCCTGCACTGTAAAGTCACTTTTATCAAGCAGCGATTTAAAGCCAAGCTCACGCCACACATTGATTAATTCATCTTCTTTTGGCCCATTATAGGCAAGATCAGCCAGTGAAATAGTGATTGGAGCATCCGTATAAATCGTTGCCAGCTTCTTACTCATGATGGCCTGCTCTTCATTAGCTACAAGCTTTTCCTTCATTTTAGAAGCTTTCAACGTATCCATTGCTTCATAAAGTGCTTCAACGGAGCCATGCTCTTTTAATAATTTTACAGCCGTTTTTTCCCCGACGCCTGGTACACCAGGAATATTATCGGAGGAATCCCCCATCAAGCCTTTCATATCAATAATTTGGAGCGGCGTTAACCCGTACTTTTCCGCAATAAAAGCTGGTGTATTTTTCTCTATTTCCGTAATACCCTTTTTCGTTATATAAACAGTTACTTGCTCTGTCGCCAGCTGTGTTAAATCACGGTCTCCAGAAACGATGATAACATCCATATCCTGCGATGAAGCCTCTTTTGCAAGCGTTCCGATAATATCATCTGCTTCATATAATTCCTGCTCATATTGCTTAATGCCATACGCATCAATGAGCTTTCGTAAATATGGAAATTGCTCTGATAATTCTGGTGGTGTCTTTTGACGTCCTCCTTTATATTCTGTAAAGGTTTCATGCCGGAATGTTGTTTTCCCCGCATCAAAAGCAACCAATATTTTTGTTGGCTGTTCTTCCTCTAATATTCTTTGTAGCATTGTTGTAAAGCCGTATACAGCATTAGTATGAATGCCACTATCATTCGTTAGCAATGGCAACGCAAAAAACGCGCGATACGCTAAACTATTACCGTCCAATAATAGTAATTTTTCCTTGGTCATGATTTTATCCTCCTGCGTTGTCTTCTACTTCTACTTTATCATAACAATACATTTCAAGTAAAAAAAGCAGGCGTCCATCCTCAAGGTTATCCATTATTTTTAATGGTTTATCCACCACTTTTAAGGCTCTATCCGTTACTTTTGCATTCCTATTCATTCAAAAAAGCCAACCGCTCGCACTGCGGTTGACTTGCTTAAAATATTTTAACATCTTTAACGCATATTACCTATAATAGACGAACGACTATCCTGCATTTTTTTCACAAAATTAGTCATTACATCAAAAGCCTCATTCCGTTTACTATTCATGCTTTGTAAACGGAGCATATCCATTTGCTGAGAATTACTTAAAGCATCCATTTGACCTTGCTGTGCATTCAAATCAGCTAGCTGCTGATTTCGTTGTTGAACACCATCTAGTTGATCCTTAAGCTGATTTTCTAACAGCTGTGCTCGCTGTGATTGAACTGCCTGTAATGCCGATTCTAGATCCATGCCTTGAATATCAATTGGTTGAATTTGGCTATTAGTAGAGGACCGCTCTGCCCCACTTCATACATACTAAAGGTTAAAACTAGGTTAAAAAAATCTAATTTTCATTATGGTATGTATGTATCCGCCTATCAAGTTTAGTCATTGACTATTCTCAATATCTTGACTGTACTACAGATTAAATAAGGGCAATACTGACAAATGTTAATAATTTACGTGTTAACAAGGCATAAAAAGCAAAAACTTTCATTCAAGGACAAGTCTCCTGTGAATGAAAGTTCCTAATAGTTGTTATTGATTTGAAGTACGATAAAAAACTTCTTCATAGATGACAGTTAGTATAAATGCATTCATAAAAGCAAACACAAGGAATAACGGCATGCCACCTAATTGTAGATGTGTTAGCTCTTGATTAAAGACCATTACTGTACTAATTTGTGCTAAAAAGAAGATTAAGCCAATTCCAACCTGCCAAATAGGACGCTTGACCTTTCTTTTTTCATACCAAAATAACTTCTTAAAAAGGTTTCTTACATCATCTGCAATAATGATACTGACTAAAAAGATACAAACAAAAAACACTGGTATATGATAAACACTCTTCGTCACCCACGAAAAATCGGATAGACGGTAGAAAAGTGTTAATATCGAAGCTATACTACAAGCAATTCCTAAATTTTGGAGCCATTTGCTAATTTGTAATTTCAAAGCCCTTACCCCCAACTATTCTTTTTTAAACATTATCATTCTATCAAATTATAGTTGATTGGGGAATACAAACTTATAAATTTCTATTATTTTTATACTATAATAATTCGATTTCACGGATAGTTATAATTCTAGTGCAACAAGAAAGTCGTCTCCTAAAAGACAGAGACGACCTTTAAACTGCGTTTATTTTATATAACCAGACAAGATGTTGGCATATGGTGAAGTAGCTGGCAAGATAATAACCGTATCTTCCCCAACCGTTTTCTTATAGGATTCTAGTGTGCGGTATAAAGAATAAAATTCAGGATCTTGTGAGAAAGATTTATTGTAAATCTTTGCAGCCTCTGCTTCTCCTTCAGCTTGAATTAAAGCAGCTTCTTTACTTGCTTTAGCAAGCATTTCTTGTACTTGTTGATCCGTTTGTGCCTCAATACGACGTTTCTGTGCATCTCCCTCTGAAAGATACTTTTGTGCAATTGATTCACGATCTGAAATCATATTCGTAAAAACGGATTGTTCATTTTCAGTTGGTAAATCAATGCGACGTATACGTACATCTACTACTTCAATACCATAGTTATCGTTGGAAAGAAGTTCATTAACACGTTCAGTTACTTGATCGTTGATGCTGCCTCGCGAAGAATCCTCATCATTTATAATCTCCGTATAGTTAATTCGGCCAAGTTCAGAGCGAATAACAGAATAAATGAACTCTTCCATACGTGATTCAACTTTTTCTATCGTACCAGCATTCGAAATTAATAACTTAGGGTCTGTAATACGCCATACAGCATAATTATCAATAATAATTCGTTTTTTATCCTTTGTATTAATCTCTTCTTCCGAAATCTCATATGTCATTTGGTTTTTTGGTAACTTCGTGACACTTTGAATAAAAGGAATTTTTATATTTAAACCTGGTTCACGCTCAAACTTAACAACCTCTCCAAACTGCCGAACAACTGCATACTCTGATTCTTTAACGATATAAATATTCGTTAATAAAGTAATCACTAGAGCGAATATGACCGTTAAGGTTACAGCTAGAGAGATATATTTTTTAGGATTCTTCGGTCCTTTCTTCGACATTTTCACTACATTGTCTCCCGAATCACCTTCTGAAGGAGCAGCTTTTTTACTTTTGCCAGATAAGAAATTGAGGAATTTTTCTAGATCCTTATTTTTTTGGTCCATTAGTTACCGCTCCCCTCTTTTTTCTCTGTTTGTGTCTGTTGCGACTGTTGAGGCTGTAGTTGCTGAAGTGGTAAATACTTCATCGTACTACCATCATCATTCATAATGTAAATTTGGGCTTTTGGTAAGACATTTTCAAGCGTCTCTAATATTAATCGCTCTCTTGTAATTTGCTGATTTCCCTTGTATTGCTCATACATTTTATTAAAGACGGCTACATCTCCTTGAGCTTGCTCGATACGGGCTGTTTTAGTACCTTTAGCCTTTGACATAATAGCATCGCGTTCACCCTGAGCCTCATTAATGCGTTGGTTTTCATATTTTTCAGCTTCATTTATTTTTGTATTTTTCATTTCACGTGCATCTGTTACAGCAGTGAATGCTGCACGCACATCTTTATTTGGCAATTCTACATCTTGCAATTTCACACCTAAAACGCTTATTCCAATATCGTATTTTTCAATAAGAGAAACTAATAATTGGCGAGTATTTGCTTCGATGTCAGCTTTACCTTCCGTTAACGCTGCATCGATAGAAGAACTTCCGATTATAGAACGAATGGCACTCGATGTCGCGCTATGTAATATTCTTTCGGGATCTTGCGAATTAAATAAAAACTTATTAGGCTCTGTAATTTTCCATTGAACAACAAGGTCTGTTAAGACAATATTTTCATCCCCTGTAATCATTTTTGTTTCAGCGTCGTATGCCTCTAGCTCACCTGCTTTATTTTGCTTATAACCAAATTGCAGACTAAATGTTTCTTTTGACAAAATTTCTACGGATTGGACGGGCCAAGGTAATTTAAAATGAAGACCTGGATTTGTTACTGTATCATCGGCACGACCAAATGTAATAACCACAGCTTGCTCTGATTCATCTACCGTGTACCATGAAGTAAAAACTGTAATAAGTGCAATAATTCCAAATATTCCAAGTCCAACAATCATTAGTGTCCTTTTCACACTCATGTCTGTTCCTCCTTTTGCTTAGTACTATTGTTTACGGTGAACCTTTATAAAAAGTTTCAAAATATTTTCATATAATGCTTGTAAAGGAGAGAATCCTCTGTATCTCATGCTTAACAAAAGCTTTTTAAAGCAAAAAATCCTGTTACCTTTTATGGCAACAGGATATTGATAACCAGATGTTCAAATACTGGGAAAATGGTTGTGGATAATACAATACTAATTAATGCAGCAACGATCATCGCTAGACTAGCAAATGTGCCTTCTAGCTCTCCAAATTCAAATGCTTTTGATGTACCCGTTCCATGAGCACCCATACCAAGCATTAATCCTCTAGATGAAGGTCTGTGAAAACGACATACTTTGATAACGATTGGCGCTAACAAGCTCCCTAAAATACCAGTCGTCATAACGAAAACAGCTGTAAGGGTAGGAGAACCACCAATCATATTAGAAATATCCATCGCAATAGGAGTTGTTACAGAACGTGGCACTAAACTATGCACCAACTCATCATTTAAGCCCACCAATAGAGCCATCATAAAGGATGACACAATAGCAACCGCAGAACCAACAGCAATGCTGATGAAAATTTCAAATGCGTGTTTTTTTAATAGGTTGACATTTTTATATATAGGAACGGCAAACGCAACGGTTGCTGGTCCTAGCAAATTTGTTAAGACACTCGCTCCAGAATTGTAGGATTTATAAGAAATTCCTGTCAATAGTAAAATACCTATAATTACTAAAGGTGTAATCAGCATAGGTGTCAGCCATTCTTTTTTATATTTCTTATAAAACATTTTACAAATATAAAAAATAGCAACAGTCCCAAGTAAACTGACAATGGCGATTAATAAAGTCATATCGCATCACCCTTCTTTCGCTGCTCTAGCCATTGTGCTGTATACCCCGTTACAAACATTACCACAATGGCACTCGCAACAATGACAAGCACAACCTTCATTCCTTGCACACCGAATAAGGCATGATAATCAATAACACCGATGGCAGATGGAATAAAGAATAGTAAGAGTTCACTTAATAGTACGGCTGCTCCTAATTCAATCCATTCAAGTTTGATTATATGAAACTGTAACAGCAAAAATAATAGGACAAGTCCTATTATACTCCCTGGAATCGGCAAGTGAAGTAGGCGTGCAATAGTATTTCCGATTAATAATAGTATATAAAGATAGCCGATTTGCACGATACTTTTGACGATTTTCATGGTCATCCTTCTCTCATTTTTTTCTCTGCCTCAACAGTCAGGAAAACACAATTCGAATGATAAGAAGGTTGATTCACTGACTGTCAAAGCGTTCGTCTAACAGACAATCGTGGATAAGATGGTTGTTAAACTTTATGCTACTATACTTTACACCTATTTACGTTCCCTGTAAAACAGAAAAAGAACCTAGTGTCTAAAAAACACTAAATTCTTTCTGTGGCGAATATAAAGCAGTTAAAAATCTTCTATTAGATTTTTATGGTCATCGTCTTAACAATCATATTGGGGGTTTCTAGTAATAAGTATAGTGCCCTAATATGAATGTAACATGTTGTTCATGTAAAGGATTTGTTAATTTTTCGGAATCATGACAATCATTTTAGTTCCTATGCCGACTTCGCTCTCTACTTGAATTCGGCCATGATGAGCCTCTACTAAATGCTTAACAATCGCTAACCCTAAGCCTGTTCCACCAGAATTACGACTTCTCGCTCGATCCACCCGATAAAATCTTTCAAAAACGCGCGCTATTTCATGTTTTTCAATGCCAATCCCTTGATCCTCTATTTCAATAATGCCATGTGTTTCATTTTCCTTTAATCGAATAGAAACAGTCGTATTTTCAGGAGAATATGTAATCGCATTGGTTATTAAATTCGTCACGATCTGAATGATACGATTGGCATCCCCCATAACCTGAACATCTCGTTCGATATCCACCTGGAAGCTCATATTTTTTTCATCCAATCGCGGAGCTGTCAATTCTGCTCCACGAATTAGAACATCCTGTAAGCCCATCGGCATAATGTTGACAGTAAAACCATGCTGCTCGATCTTTGAGAGCTCTAGTAAATCTTGAATCAGCATTTGAAGTCGATTACTTTCTTTATATATAATCTCCAAAAAGGAAATCAGCATTTTTTCGTCTTTATAGGCCCCATCCAATAAAGTTTCTGAAAAGCCTTTAATAGATGTAATAGGTGTGCGTAATTCATGTGATACATTCGCAACAAAGTCTTTCCGAATTTGTTCTAATCGAACTAGTTCCGTGATATCATGCATAACGATAACAACGCCTAGCCATCGTCCATGATCTCCGATGACCGGTGCCCCATAAACTTCTTTGTTATAAAGCTCTTGCTGTACTTCCATTTTAATTTGTTGTCGATAAGGCATTTCTGTCAGAAAGACATGATCGATAAATTGTTCTAATGATTTAGGTAAGCCTATTGTACGAAAAACCTTTCCTTGGACATCATCAAGCTGCATTCCAAAGCGCTCTAGAAATACTCGATTTACAATGGAAATATTTCCTTCACGACCAATCATCATAAGGGAGCTCCCCATATTTTCAATTAAGGTTTTCAGTCTTTCTTCCTCTACTTCTCGTATCGTTGTAATATCTTGCAAATTCCGTGCCAATATGTTTATAGAATGACTCAGTGGTATCATCCGTTCATGTTCATTTTCTTGAGCACGCGCACGATAGTTACCCTTTGCAAGCTCAAGGGCAGTGTCTGTCACATTGTCAATCGGTGCAGTAAAGTTACGTATCATATAACGACTTATAATTGCTATTAATATCAACGTGATGGTAAAGAGAATAGCCAGTACTCCATAAAGGCGAGCACGCACATAGTTCAATAAGGATTCGTCTCGTTCCATAGCCTGAGCTGCGTACAAGGCTTCCTGATCTTCCTTCGTTAAATCCATTTTGCGTTCATTGATTACTTGGTCCATTGATGTCCTTATCTCAGTTGTTGCTTGCTCGTTATATTGCTTGATATAAACAGGAAAAAGCTGACCTATAACAATCATTAGGACAGCTAGTATCGTTCCAAGTAAAAGCATGAATGTCAAGAATAAGCGGTTGCTCATCGATTTCATGTCGTTTTCGGCTCCTCAAATTTATAACCCAGGCCTCTAATTGTTTTAATAAACATCGGCTTACGGCTATTTTCTTCAATTTTATCGCGAAGGTGGCTAATGTGTACATCCACAATTCGAGTATCGCCAGCAAAATCATATTTCCATACAGCACTTAATAGCTGATCACGTGTTAATACACGATTTTTATTTTCAAGTAAATAGATGAGTAGCTCAAACTCTTTTGGTGTAAATTCCAGTGCCTCATCCTGTAAAAATACTTCAAATCGCTCTGGGTACACTCGCAATTGTCCAAACTCATACATTTTTTCCTGCACCTCATCCTTATCATCTGCGACAACATTTTGCGTGAAACGTCTTAATACAGCCTTGACACGCGCTAAAACTTCACGAGGACTAAAAGGCTTTGTCATGTAATCATCTGCTCCCAACTCAAGACCAAGAACTTTATCAAATTCGTCATCCTTAGCAGTTAGCATAATAATTGGCGTATTCATACGTTGTTGTCGTATTTGTTT
Source organism: Lysinibacillus sp. BSL11 (assembly GCF_052928325.1). NCBI lineage: Bacteria > Bacillati > Bacillota > Bacilli > Caryophanales > Bacillaceae > Lysinibacillus > Lysinibacillus sp. BSL11. The sequence continues at coordinate 47,039 of NZ_JAVGCX010000010.1, forward strand.
ACAGACCTCCATGCCATCTAGTTTTGGAAGCATCAAATCTAAAAGAATTAAATTTGGCTGTAAGTCGATTGCTTTTTCAAGCCCTTCCTGACCATCAGCAGCCGTTTCCACTACATAGCCTGCCTGTTCTAAATTATATTTCAATAATGTTGCAATCGAAAATTCATCTTCAATTACTAAAATCGTTTTTGTCATGTCTAATGCCTCCGTTAGTGATTTGAAACCCCCATTTCAAATCTCAAGACGTCTATAGCGCAAGTGGTGGAGTCACAAGCAATAAACCTTCAATTACAAGCTGCTTCTGCTCATTATATGAGTGGACAGATACAGTGATGGTATTGTCATATTTATTGATTGCTGTAACCTCTAATAGCGTATCGAACAATTCATAATGATAGAGAGGTCCTAAATATTTCAAATGTTGCTCAATAATTCGTGCACCTGGTCCTGGAATATACTTTGACACAGCTGATGTAATAATACCATTTAACATAATTGTCGGCACAATTGGTTTTTGAAAAGGTGTCATAGCCGCATAATCATGTTGAATATAAAGTGGATTACTATCGTTTGTAAGCCCTAAATAAAGCAATAGATCCCTATCTTCAATTTTTTCAGTGATATGGATTTTTTCGCCAACTGTAATTTCATCGATTGTGAGACCAAGTTTACTATTTTTTTGAAGCAAAGATACGCCAACCCCTTTTCTATCATACTACCTTCATAGTATCAATTTTATGCTAAAAGTACAATGAAAAGCAGAAGATCCTTACCTTTCTCTACCCTGGAAACATAAAAAAATGAGCAGGAACATTCCCTACTCATTTTAAGATTTAGACTGATATTTTACACTAAAATTTTCATCACATTACGAACTGCTTCTGCCGATTGATCTAAAGCTGCTTTTTCTTTGTCCGTTAATTCTAGCTCAAAGATTTTTTCAATACCGTTTTCGCCAAGTAATGTTGGAACACCTAAGTATAGATCATGATAGCCGTACTCGCCTTCTAAATAAGCAATAGATGGTAAAATACGTTTTTGATCTTTTACAATAGCTTCAGCCATCTCTATTAGTGCCGCAGCAGGCGCATAATAGGCAGAGCCGTTACCAAGTAAGTTGACAATTTCTGCACCACCATTACGCGTTCGGTCAACAATTTCTTCTAAACGTTCAGCAGAAATAAGTGTTTCTAACGGAATACCACCAGCAAATGAATAACGTGTTAACGGTACCATTGTATCACCGTGACCACCTAATACAAAACCAGTGATATCTTTTACTGAAATCTTAAGTTCTTCTGCCACAAATGCACAGAAACGAGCCGTATCAAGAACACCCGATTGACCAATAACACGGTTTTTAGGGAAGCCAGTTTCTTTGTATACTGTGTATGTCATGGCATCAACTGGGTTTGTCAGTACAAGGATTGTAGCATTTGGTGAATGCGTAGCAATCTCTTTTGAAACAGTTTTCATAACACTCTGATTGATTTGTACAAGGTCATCACGGCTCATACCAGGTTTACGTGCAACACCAGCAGTAATGATCACTACGTCAGAATTCGCCGTATCTGCATAATTGGAAGTACCTTGCACATAAGAGTCAAACCCTTGTATTGGTGCTGCTTCCCACATATCTAGCGCCTTACCCTTTGTTGGGTTTTCTGCCTGTGGAATATCCACTAATACGACGTCACCAAGTTCTTTCTGAGCTGCTAAAAATGCTGCAGTAGCGCCTGTAAAACCGCCACCGATAACTGAGATTTTTTTTCGTTTCAGAGACATTTGAATACGCTCCTTTAAAATTAGGTTATATATTTTAAAAGAGGGAGGAGACATCCATCTCACTCCCTCAATTAAACAAGTTTATCGTAAATATTCAATTAAAATTTACTATCACCCTAATTATATAGGCAGAAAAAAGCATCCGCTTTAGCGATAAATTCTATTGTAGAATAGAAAATTATAGGTTTTTGATTAACTCATTAGCGAATTCTGAACATTTCACTTCTGTAGCGCCGTCCATTAAACGAGCGAAGTCATAAGTTACAACTTTTGAAGAAATTGTATTCTCAACAGATTTAGTGATCATGTCAGCAGCTTCTTGCCATCCTAAGTGTTCAAGCATTAATACACCTGAAAGTAATACTGAAGATGGGTTTACTTTATCTAAACCAGCATATTTTGGAGCTGTACCATGAGTAGCTTCGAAGATCGCATGTCCAGTAACATAGTTAATGTTAGCTCCTGGAGCGATACCAATACCACCAACTTGTGCAGCAAGTGCATCAGAAATATAGTCACCATTTAAGTTCATTGTAGCTACTACATCGAACTCAGTTGGACGAGTTAAGATTTGTTGTAAGAAGATATCAGCGATAGAATCTTTTACTAAGATTTTACCAGCTGCTAAAGCATCAGATTGAGCTTTGTTTGCCGCTTCTTCACCTTGTTCAGCTTTGATTGCATCGTATTGGTTCCAAGTGAAAGTTTGATCAGCAAATTCTTTTTCTGCTAATTCATAACCCCATTTTTTGAATCCACCTTCAGTGAATTTCATGATGTTACCTTTATGAACTAAAGTAACAGATGGGCGTTTATGTTTAATTGCGTATTCGATAGCAGAACGTACTAAACGCTCAGTCCCTTCTTTAGATACAGGTTTAACACCGATACCAGAAGTTTCTGGGAAACGGATTTGATTTACACCAAATTCAGATTGTAGGAAGTTGATGATTTTTTGAGCTTGTTCTGAACCAGATTCGAATTCAATACCAGCGTAGATGTCTTCTGTGTTCTCACGGAAGATTACCATATCAACGTCTTCTGGGCGTTTAACTGGAGAAGGCACTCCATCAAAGTGACGTACTGGGCGTAAGCATACATATAAGTCAAGTTGTTGACGTAATGCTACGTTAAGAGAGCGGATACCACCACCGATTGGTGTAGTAAGAGGACCTTTGATTGCAATTAAGTATTCATTAATTTTGTCTAAAGTTTCTTGTGGTAACCATTCACCAGTTTGGTTAAATGCTTTTTCACCAGCTAAAACTTCTAACCATTCAATTTTCTTTTCACCGTTGTAAGCTTTTTCTACAGCTGCGTCGATTACGCGTGATGCTGCAGCCCAGATATCTGGACCAATTCCATCACCTTCGATGAAAGGAATTACTGGATTGTTTGGTACATTAAGTACGCCATTTTCAACTACAATTTTGTTTGACATTCTGTTGCCTCCTAAATTCATAATCATAGGACTGTGTTAGTGATAACACAGTCCCAAACATTCTAGCATATTTTCCAAATTAGCGCTCGCTGATTGGAACATATTTTTGCATGCCTGGTCCAACATACTCAGCACGTGGACGGATTAGGCGGTTATTAGCATATTGCTCAAGGATATGTGCCACCCAACCTGAAGTACGTGATACTGCGAAAATTGGTGTGAACAGGTCATGATCAATACCTAAAGAATCATACACTGACGCAGAGAAGAAATCTACGTTTGCAGGTAATTTCTTTTGTTCTACGATCATGTCATGAATTTTAACTGACATTTCGTAAAGCTCTGGTTTACCAGTTAGCTCAGTTAATTTTTTAGACATTACGCGTAAATGCGGAGCACGAGGGTCGCCTTTACGATATACACGGTGACCGAAGCCCATGATTTTTTCTTTGTTGTCTAATTTATTTTGAATATAAGATTCAACATTTTCAAGTGAGCCAATTTCAGTTAACATTTTCATAACTTGCTCATTTGCTCCACCGTGAAGTGGTCCTTTTAATGCACCGATCGCTGCAGTTACACCTGAATAAACGTCAGATAATGTAGCTACACATACACGTGCTGTAAATGTAGATGCATTTAATTCATGGTCAGCGTGTAACACTAATGCTTTGTCAAATGCTTCAATTTCAATAGCTTCTGGCTCTTCACCTTTTAGCATGTATAAGAAGTTTGCCGCATATCCTAATTCTGGTTTTGGCGCAACTGGCTCTAAACCTTTACGAACACGTGCAAATGCAGTTACTACTGTTGCAATTTTAGCTTGTAGACGAATTGCTTTACGGTAGTTTGCTTCTGGATCCATAACATCCGCTTCTTCATCGAATACACCAAGTAAAGATACTGCAGTACGCAATGCAGCCATTGGATGTACAGTTGAAAGTGGGTATGTTTTAAATTGGTCGACAATCGCTTGCGGAATTGACATGTTGTCTGCCAATTGTTGTTTTAATTCAGCTAGCTCGTCCTCTTTTGGTAAACGAGTATGCCATAACAGGTAAATTACCTCTTCGAATGACGCATTTTCTGCTAAATCATCAATGTTGTAACCAACATATGTAAGTGTGTCATCGATAATTGAACTGATTTTAGATTCCGCTGCTACGATACCTTCTAAACCTTTAGTTGCTGACATAAATTATCGCTCCCTCATACTTATTTTTTTGTTGCAAATGCGTTTTTTATGTTGCATTTACGAATTTTGCTCATATGAACCATTAAGTAAATCGCTTACATTGCTATTATAATCATTTTTGACAGCTTTGTGAATGAAAATCCTCCAAATAAAGAAAAAGACGTCCGAACGACTATATAATTGTCCTAAAGAGATTTTTTTGTATATTTTGACATTAATTTATCAATTGGTTTGGGGTGAATTTGTAAAAATGAGGAATTTAAAGTATTTTTCATACGAAAGAACTACGAGTGTTTTGCTATTTATTTTTTATTTAGTCATACTTTGGTTTGTATTACCTGTGTCACTCGCAATTTTTTTATCATTTTCAACGTATCCTATCATAAATTTTTTACACAAATATTGTAGGATTGCGTATTGGATTGCAGCAATTATTGTGGAAGTATTAATATTAACCTGTATTTTTCTACTAGTTGTCATATCTATTAACAGTATTATCGTCATTTTCCCAGAAATTCGAGAGACATTACAAAATTTCCCGCTTTTCAGTGAATATGAATCCATGTTTGTACAAGTTTTAAAAGAAAAATCACTGTCCATTTTCGATTCCATCATCGTATATACAGCAGATCTTTTCCAATTATTAATGAAGCATGTCATTGAGGTTTTCATCTTTTTGGTTGCTTATTACTTTGCGCTTCTAGAAACACGTAAATCACGCTATTGGTTCTTTCAATATGTGCCTAAAAAATATCGTCAAGAGTGGCAATCTCATTTTGCAAAAATGATGCAACTTTTTCATTATTTCTTATTTGTGGAGTTTCAATTATTTACGATTACCCTACTCATTCTTTGTGCTGGCTTTATGATCCTTCAATTTGAACAAGCCATTATTAAAGCATTTATTGTAGCATTTGCAGATGTACTACCGTTTTTCGGTATCGGGGTTTTTCTTGTGCCAATGAGCATTTATTTTTATTTCAACGGCAATACCTTTTTATGTGTGGCCATTTTATTACTCTATTTATTTGTACAATTAACAAGGCAGCTAGCCGATTCGATGCTTTGGTCCAACACACTTCAGCTACGCACATTCCATACATTCTTTATCAGCGCTGCCTCTATTCTATTATTTGGCTTTTATGGTATATTACTAAGCCCTATCTTTTTATTTCTAGCTGTAAAACTGAAAGAAAACTCTATCTTTGAACGATGATAAATTGACCTTTTTTCATTTTTTTACGCATCCAGTAATAGACAATGGGTTGGAACATTTTTCGAGAAAATGGCATGAGTAGTAATAAACCTAGGACATCTGTTAAAAATCCAGGTAACGCTAAAAACAAACCACCACCAAAAGTTAAGAAAGTATCCACTAATGCAGTTCCTGGCGCTTCTCCGCGTGCCAATGTATTTTTCACATTTTGAACAGAGTTCATACCTTTATTCTTCATGACATAAATCCCAATCACACTCGTAGCAATAATGAGCAATAATGTACTTAAAACACCAATATTTTGTCCAATGACTATTAATAACGTCAATTCGGCTAATGTGTAGATAATAAAACCAAGAAAAATTTTTCGCATATTTTTCTCCTTTCTACTTAAAAAGCTATACCTTTTATACGTTATTATAGCCCGTTTAGTTTCATAAAAAAATGAATTTACCTATTCTAAGAGAAAGTAACTTCTGTTAAAGGAAGAAATGAATAGTTTCCATAAAGTGTGTGTACAACCTTTATGAAAAAGCTCTAGTACAACAAACCGCACTAGAGCTTTTTGTTAATTATTAAAGAACGCTTGCATGTCCTTTGTAAATCACACCTGTTTCAGCGTCCATTGTAATTTCTTGACCATGACGGATTAATGTAGTTGCTTCTTTTACACCAACGATTACTGGAATACCTAGGCTTAACCCTACAACTGCTGCATGGCTAGTAAGTCCACCTTCTTCAGTAATTAGGCCAATACAATTTTCTAAAGCAGGCATCATATCACGATCTGAACCGACTGTAACAAGGATGCATCCGTCTGTATCGTAGGCAAGTGCCTCAGCAGCATTTTTAGCAACCACTGTTTTACCAACAACTGATGCTTTTCCGATCCCTTGTCCACGTGCAAGTAAATCTCCAATAATGTGAACTTTCATTAAGTTTGTTGTACCCGCTTCACCTACAGGTACACCTGCTGTAATGACAACTGCGTCTCCATGTGTAACAAAACCATGCTTCAAGCTTTCATCCACAGCTAGTTCTAAAATTTCATCTGTTGTTGTCACACGTTGACACACAATTGGGTATACGCCCCATACTAGTGTTAATGTATGAGCTGTATTTGTAGAGCCTGTTACGGCAACAATTGGCACTCCTGGTCGATATTTTGCAATCATTCTTGCTGTATTACCACTTTCAGTTGGTGCTAATACGGCTTTCACTCCTAAATTGATAGAAGTGTAAGCTACAGCTTGTGAAATTGCCTCTGTCATATTTGCTTCTTTCTCACGACTACGTGTAGAAACAATTGATCGATAATCTAATGAATTTTCAGTGCGTTGTGCAATTTTATTCATTGTTTGTACCGATTCAACTGGATAAAGACCTGCAGCAGTTTCACCAGATAACATGATAGCATCTGTTCCATCAATAATTGCGTTGGCTACATCACTTGCTTCTGCACGTGTTGGTCGTGGGTTACGCTGCATGGAATCTAACATTTGAGTTGCTGTAATTACCGGTTTACCAACTTGATTACATTTTAGAATTAATTTCTTTTGTACAAGCGGTACTTCTTCTGCTGGAATTTCAACACCAAGATCTCCACGAGCAACCATTAAACCGTCAGATACCAGGATGATTTCATCGATGTTATCGACACCCTCTTGGTTTTCAATTTTTGGGATGATTTGAATATGACTACCACCATTTTGTTCAAGTAATTCACGAATTTCAAGAACATCTTTTGCACGACGAACGAATGAAGCAGCAATAAAATCAACACCTTGTTCGATACCAAATAAAATATCTTGTGCGTCTTTTTCTGTGATACCTGGTAGTTGTACAGAAACACCTGGTACGTTAACACCCTTTTTATTTTTTAGAACGCCAGCATTTTCAACAATTGTATGAATTAATCCTTTTTCCATATCCGTTGCTAATACACGTAGTTGAATTAGACCATCATCAAGTAAAATAATTGAATTTTGCTCAACGTCTTCAATTAAGCGCTCATATGTGACAGAAAAGCTCGTCTCAGTACCTTCTACTTCTGTCATTGAAATATCAATAACTTGACCTGCTGACAAATGAAGCTCGCCATTTTTCATGTTGTGTGTACGAATTTCTGGTCCCTTTGTATCAAGTAAAATTCCCACTGGTTTATTTAATTTTTGTGCCACTTCACGAATTAAATGAATACGCCCTGCATGTTCCTCATGTGATCCGTGTGAAAAATTCAAGCGGGCTACATTCATACCTGCTTCGATTAATTTTTCTAAAATTTCTGGTGATTCACTTGCAGGTCCAATTGTACATACGATTTTTGTTTTTCTCATTTTTGCCCACTCCGTTTTATAACAAATTATATTGATAGTTCTTTCATTAGTGTATATAGGCTTACATCAGCCTCATGATTCTTTTCAAAAGCCTCTGGCATATCATAATCAATGACTTGATGATTGCGAATACCTACTGCTCGACCAGCTTTGCCTTCCATAAGTAATTCAACTGCATGTGCGCCAAACTGACTCGCTAATACACGATCTCTAGCTGTTGGTGATCCACCACGTTGGATATGACCTAATACTGAAACACGTGTTTCTTTACCTGTTTTTTCTTTTAACAGTTTAGCCAGCTCACTTCCTGACATAACACCCTCTGCAACAATAATAATACTATGCTTTTTACCACGTGCAGCACCACGATCTAAGCGTGCGACAATATCGTCTAAAATATAATCTTCCTCTGGAATTAAAACTGTTTCAGCACCAGCAGCAAGACCTGCCCATAAAGCGATATCTCCTGCATCACGTCCCATGACCTCTACAATGAAAGAATTTTCATGGGATGTAGCAGTATCTCGGATTTTATCAATGGATTCTACAACTGTATTTAGGGCTGTATCAAAGCCGATCGTATATTCAGTTCCTGGAATATCATTGTCAATTGTCCCAGGTACCCCTACAACAGGGAAGCCTTTTTTCACCAAATCCATGGCACCTCGATAAGACCCATCACCACCAATGACAACAAGTCCTTCAATACCAGCAGCTCGTAAATTCTCAATACCTCGTTGCTGAACAGCATCCTCTTTAAATTCTGGGCATCTTGCCGAATTCAAATGCGTTCCACCGCGTTGGATAATACCACCAACTGCACCTAAATCAAGTTCTTCCATAAATCCTTTTACTAAGCCTTCATAACCATGCTTAATTCCGACAACATCAATTCCATGAAATGCTGCCTTACGAACGACAGCTCGAATAGCAGCGTTCATTCCAGGCGCATCTCCACCACTAGTTAATACAGCAATTTTTTTCATTGTCGAACCTCCTGCAGTTACTATTATTATTCACATTAACATGAAAAAACAAACTATGTAAGGGTTCTGGGGATACAAAAACATAACTTTTACATAAAAAATGAAAAGAATGCGCTTTCACACACTCTTTCCACCTAAAAACATCCTAAATCTAACATTTTTTCAAGAAGTCTGGCGTTTATTATGCGCTATTATCTTCTTTAATTTTTATAGCTTTTTAATATGTTAAGATACAAATTTTGTCTCTTAACGAGCAAATTTATAGCTTTTAAATGTTATACCCTGTTAAGCTAAACAACATTCATCTTTTTACAAACAGATTTACACTTCTGTATACTGTCCAATTTTTTTAAATTTTTCATAGCGATCTTCTACTAATTGTTCTCCATTTAAAGAATTTAATGCTTGAAGTGTGTCACTAATGCATTCTTTAATAGAAAGGGCCTGTTTTGCTACATTGCGATGTGCTCCACCAATAATTTCAGGGATAATGCCATCAATTACACCAAGTTCTTTCAAATCGGGTGCTGTGATACGCATTGCTTCTGCTGCCTGCTTAGCCAGACTACCATCACGCCATAAAATAGATGCCGCTCCTTCTGGCGAAATAACAGAGTAAGTCGAGTTCTCGAGCATAAAGACACGGTTTGCTACACCTAACGCTAGTGCACCACCACTTCCTCCTTCACCAATAACAATACTAATTACAGGAACAGTTAAGCCAGCCATTTCTACAAGATTCCTAGCAATTGCTTCACTTTGACCACGTTCTTCAGCAGCTTTCCCTGGGTAAGCGCCTTTTGTATCAATAAAACAAATAATCGGTCTTTTGAATTTTTCAGCTTGCTTCATCAAGCGTAGTGCTTTTCGATAACCCTCTGGATGAGGCATACCAAAATTACGACGTATATTTTCCTTAGTAGACTTACCACGTTGATGTCCAATAATTGTGACTGGTTGCCCTTCGAAAATGGCAATCCCACCAAGAATGGCTGCATCATCACCAAATGTACGATCACCATGTAATTCAATAAAATCTTCACACATTGCTTCAATATATTGAAGCGTTGTAGGTCTTTCTGGATGTCTTGCCACTTGCACACGATCCCACGGCTTCATATTGGCATAAATCGATTGCTCTAATTGTGATAAACGTGTTTCAAGCTTTTCGATTTCACCAGACATATCAACTTCTGCTTCAGCAGCGATTGTTTTTAATTCATCAATTTTCTCACGTAATTGTACGACTGGTTCTTCAAATGCTAAATTTTTAGACATGTTGCACGCCGCCTTTCGTATGCATTTTTACAAGTAAAGATACTTGTTTACGTAAATCTTTGCGATGGAAAATGGCATCAAGCTGACCATGCTCTAATAAAAATTCTGCTGTTTGGAAATCACTAGGCAGTTTTTCTCGTACAGTTTCTTCAATTACACGTCGCCCTGCAAAGCCAATTAATGCCTGTGGCTCTGCAATATTTATATCACCAACAGAAGCAAAGCTTGCCGAAACTCCACCTGTTGTTGGATGCGTTAAGATAGAGATGAACAATAAGCCTTGATCACTGTGGCGTTTTAATGCGACACTAGTTTTCGCCATTTGCATTAACGATAATACGCCCTCTTGCATACGAGCACCACCACTAGCAGTAAAGATAATAAATGGTACACCTAGTTCTGTTGCCTTCTCTACTGCTCTCGTAATTTTTTCACCAACTACAGAGCCCATAGACCCCATACGGAAGTGCGAATCCATAATCGCTACGACAATTTCCTCACCATCTATTGTACCAACGCCTGTTAGGACAGCCTCATTCAAGCCTGTTTTCTCTTGGTCTGCTGAAATTTTTTCAACATATGCTGGGAAATTAAGGGGATTACTTGTTTGTAAATGATCATCCATGGATTCGAATGAGCCTTCATCTAAGAAATATTCCACACGCTCTTGTGCCGTCATTTTGAAATGATGACTACATTTTGTACATACTTTATGATTTTTTTCTAATTCTTTTGTTAATTGAATGTGACGACATTCAGGACATTTTGTCATTAACCCTTCTGGAAATGCCTTTTCTTGCCCGTCCTCTTTCTTCTTTCGATTACCACTAAATAAGCTACGTATTGCCATGTTCGACTCCCCCTTTGTTGTTGTCTAAATGCTCTGTACAGTACTCATCCACTGCTCATAAGCTTTTAATGCTTCTTTTTCGTAACCCAGCTGCATCGATTTCAACATCGTTTGAATGATTAATTTTTCATTTTCTGTTGAGTTTCGATTTAAACGGTCGCCATCATAAGCTGCTAATTGAAACCAGATTTTTAACGAAAGACGATTACCTGTCGTAATTAATAGTTCTCTTAAAATATCTCGACAATTAATTGTACCTTCTATTTCTAGTTTCACAAAAAAACTATCCCACACAGGTAGTGTGCGAAGAATCTCTGTACAACTTATTACGCGGATTGCTTCCATTTCATGAATTTGTCGCGTTAATTCGACATCTTTTTTTGATTTTTCATCTTCTAATATAAACATCGACAGTATTTCTACGAGCTGATGCTTATGTGTGGACGCAAGAAAAGTACCACCACCATGTCTTGTTTCAATAAGCCCTAGCAACTCTAAGCTTCGCAAAGCCTCTCTCACAGAGGATCGCCCGACACCTAGACGCTCTGATAGAACTCGTTCAGAAGGTAGCTTCTCACCTGCTTGAATTTTTTCCATTTTAATGAGTTGACGTAGTTGTTGGACGATTTCTAAAAACACTTTTTTTTGTTCTGTTTTTTTATCCATACGACTAACTCCCCTTATCAAAAAAGTGGTCTGACCACTTTTTAACGTTGACTCTAGCTTACAAAATAACTGTGCAAAAGTAAAGAAAAAACTGCATAAAATTTAATGCAGTTTCTAATTTTTTGTTTCATTTTATATCTTTTTCGTCGTTTGCGCATGTTTTACTTTGATTTGCGGCTTGCCAAAACGTCTTTCTAAAACACCTTCAATCCACAACATTTCCTCCTCTACCAGCAGGTCTTGGACTAATTGAAAGGTTTGTGGAAAAAATGTAATGGAAACTGTTCCAAACTCATCCTGTAGCTGAACAAAAGCCATTTGCTCACCTTTTTTTGTACGGATCTTCTTCACTTCTTCAATCAGACCAATCATTTTTATTGGGGTACCATCACGCTTCTGCTTTAACTCTCGGCAGGTACTATTGATATCCGCCCAGAAGAGTCTTTCCTGTGCAACAGGATGGGTAGAAATATAAAAGCCCAAGCTCTCTTTTTCATGCATCAATTTTTCCTTCTGGGACATTGCTTCTGCCTGCATATATTTTGGTTTACCAAAACTAAATGCCATTGCTGATGCCAAATCAATATCTTCAGTAGGCCTTAAAAGTTCCGCGTGTTTCAAAGCTGCCTCTACTGTCATGATGAGGACTGCTCTATCTTTTTCTAGATAATCAAGCGCCCCGGCATATATCAATGATTCCAACACTTTTGGCTTAAAATGCTGCGCACTTAAGGCAACAGCTAGATCAAATAGGTTATTTAATACCTCTGGATTTGTTTGACGGAGTCCATGTATTTTTTCTATAAATGTATGAGGCACACCCTTAATTCCTGATAAGCTGTAGCGAATGCCTTCATTTTCTACCGTAAAATATTTCGTACTATTTTTTAATGAAGGTGGATAAAATGGGATGCCCTTTTCTTTTGCCTCATGGACAAATTGTTGAATCTTTTCTACATTTCCAGTGGCATTTGATAATAACGCTGCATAAAAGTTTTGAGGGAAATGCGCCTTTAAATATGCCATTTGATAGGAAATAACACTATAGGCCACAGCATGACTTTTAGGGAAACCATAATCCGCAAAGCGTACAATCAGTTCGTATACTTCTTCAGCTAAACGCTGATCAAAGCCTTGGCGTAGCGCCCCCTGAACAAATGCTGTGCGTTGTTCCTCTAAAACTTGTCGATTTTTTTTACTCACTGCGCGGCGAAGCAAATCTGCCTGCCCCATTGTAAAGCCGGCCAGTACGGATGCAATTTTAATAATTTGCTCTTGATAAACGATCACACCAAAGGTCTCTTGTAGAATAGGCTCTAGCACTGGATGTGGCATCGTTACCATTTCTCTACCAGCTTTCCGTTTTGCATAGACAGGAATAAAATCCATTGGACCTGGGCGATAAAGTGCATTTACAGCCACAATATCTAAAAAACTTGTAGGACCGATATCACGCAAGGCTTGTTTCATACCGTCTGATTCTAATTGAAAGATCCCCAGCGTATCCCCTCTTTGTAATAGTTGAAACGTCTTGTCATCATGCATTGGGATTCGCTCGAATTCTATCCAAGGACCACCAGCTTTATAAATTGACCAACGTATTTGCTCTAAAATAGTGAGATTTCGCAAGCCTAAAAAATCCATTTTGACGAGACCACATGCTTCAATATCTCCCATTGGCCATTGCGTACTATAAATACCATCATGCCCTTCTTCAATCGGTACAGTATTCACTAAAGGCGATGGAGCGATGACAATACCAGCTGCATGTATAGACGAATTTCTTGGTAGTCCCTCCAATTTTAATGCCACCTCGTACCAACGCAAATGCATATCATTCTCCGCTAACCAGCTTTGAAAGTTCTGTGACTCTGCAACAGCTCTTTGTAATGTAATTCCCGGCTTATTTGGAATCATCTTCGAAATTTTTTCTAGCATTTCCGCATCAAAGCCAAATACCCTTGCAACATCCCTAGCAACTGCTTTTGCAGACAATGTACCAAATGTAATAATTTGTGCGACATTTGCTTTGCCATACTTTTGGGCAACATACTGAATGACTTGATGTCTTTTACTATCAACAAAATCGATATCAATATCAGGTAAGGTAATTCTTTCAGGATTTAAAAAGCGTTCGAATAATAAACCATAGGCAAGTGGATCTACTTGTGTAATCGAAAGACTATATGCTACAAGCGAACCTGCTGAGGAACCACGTCCAGGTCCCGTCAAAATTCGATTTTCTTTTGCATAACGCATGAAATCCGCCACAACCAAAAAATAGTCAGCAAAGCCCATAGAGCAAATAATTTCAAGTTCATACTGTAATCGCTCATGGTAAGCAACGGGTATTGCCAGTTGCTTGAATCGCTCTTCTAATCCAGTAAATGCTTCTTTAGCAAGCAAGCTTTCAGCTGTTTCACCTTCAGGTACAGGAAATTTAGGCATTTGCACAGTCATTTTTGGTAAATCAGCTCTACAGCAAGCAAGCATTTTCGTACTGGCATCAAGCCAATCTGGATGATCAGCAAACCAATTTTGCCATTCAAATGCTGTTGGGGCAAAATAGCCCTGTACATCAGCTGTTTGCATAGTATTACTAAGCTTGTCTCCTGTATCAATTGCTCTTGCTACTTCATAAGCAAAATGATCTTCTGGACGCAAGAAATAACAGCTTTGAGAGGCTACAAGAGCAATAGTATGTTCTTCACACCAAGAAACGAATTCATCTTCTTGTTCAGCCTTTATCCCTCCAGGTCTAGCAATCCCCATATAGAAATGATGGTTAAAAAGTTGGACCAATGCAGAAACCATTGCCTGCCAGTCATCTACATCTGTTAAATCGTCTGAAGAAAGTAGAGCTATACAGCCTGCTGAATATCCCTCAAGCCATTTCCACGGCAGCACATCATCTTGTCTAATTGAAATCGCACTACTAATCTTTAATAAATGTTGATAGCCCTCCTGTGTCCGCGCATATAGGACGAGGGGAAGCGTTTTATCATGCCACTGAACGTTAACCGAAAGCCCTATAACCGCATGGATATTTGCTTGCTGCAAGGCTTTACAAAAAGGCAAAAGCCCGTACAATTTCGTATTAACGATTGCACAGGCTTGTGTCTTTTGTTCTTGTAAAAAAGGAATCAATTGCTCAAGCCGAATTGTGCTTTTCAATAAATCCGCGCTCGTATGCATCTTTGTATATACATGTGTCAAATGAATCCCTTCCTTTTCTCTGTTAATGATATGCTTTACAAATCTCTTTTAATCTTGCAATAACGAGGTCTGCTTCTTCCCATGAATAGGCAGTAGCACCAGATGCAAGCGGATGTCCGCCACCGTTAAATTCTTTCGCTAATGTATTGATAACGGGACCCTTCGAACGTAATCGTACACGGATCTGATCCCCTTCTTCAATGAAAACAACCCAAGCGCATATATCTTTAACACTGCCAAGGCAGCCTACTAATAAAGAAGCCTCAGATGGCACAGTATCATGCTCTGCCAGTAATTCTTTTGTTAGCTTCACATAGGCTGCTCCATGCTCATCCATTGTAAAGTTTTGATAAATATATCCCTGTAAATTAAGTAACTTTTGCTCCATTTCATACATGCCATCGAATAGTTGATTTCGATCAAAATCATATGTAATCAGATCCGCAGCAACTTTAAATGTTTTAGCTGTTGTACTTGGGAATTGGAATCTGCCTGTATCGCCCACTATTCCTGCAAATAATAAGCGTGCAGCAGCATCTGAAAGCTTCCAGTTTGCTGCTTCCTTGCCTTCTACATATAATTCATAGATCATTTCACTACAAGAGCTTGCTGTCGTGTCCACCCATAAAAGATCACCATAAGCATCATCATTTGGATGATGATCAATTTTTATCACCATTTTTCCTTTTGTGTAGCGTTGGTCGTCAACACGTTCTGTATTAGCAGTGTCAGTGACAATTACTAAAGCATTCTCATACACTTCATCCGCTATTTCATCAGGCTGTGCCATAAAAGATAAAGAAGCATCATGTTCCCCTACAGCAAAAACCTTTTTCTCAGGATAATTGGCTAAAATAATCTCTTTTAAGCCTTGCTGCGAGCCATAAGCATCAGGATCAGGACGTACATGACGATGGATAATAATGGTTTCATTGGCCTCAATTGTGTCGATGATTTGTCTTTTCACAATAATTTCCCCCAAAATGATAGTAAGAACCGTTAGCATTTTCGCATAATTATCGTTACAATAATGTCTAGTTATGCTAGGAGGTTTACTATGCTCAATTTAATATTTGTGTTTGCGATTATCATATCTTTTGTTTTTTATTTTTATTTTAAAACAAAACAATTCCGTTCTCCATTACCTATTGCTAAAAACTGGTATAAAAGCAAAGCGAACATCGGCTTAGGTTCCTTAATTTTGTCATTTGCTTTAAATCAAGCTTATTTATTCCCGAGCTTATTTACATTTATTATTGTAGCAATTCTTGCCGCGCTCGGCATCTTAGTTATTATAGAAAATATAAAAAAAGCACGTCATTATGGACAATTTGTTGAGGAAGAATTCCGCATTAATCAATAATATATGTAACAAAGGGATGACCAAGCAATTGCGCTAGGCCATCCCTTTTCAATACTTAACGTTCTAATAGTTGGAACATCATCATTGCCTTACCAACAAGCATTTGTTGATTATACACTTCAAAATCCATTTTCACAAACTTACGACTCATATCTAAAATCCGAGGCTTAACAGTTAGCGTACTTTCCATTTGGACTGGTTTAATAAAATAAATAGTCATATTCTCTGCCACTGCATCTCCACGTTTACGTCGTTTTAATGCGAATGAACCGACCTCAGCCAGTAAAGTTGTAAAAGCACCGTATGAAATTGCTCCATATTGATTGGTCATTTGTGGTGTGACTTTAAATTCAACTATGAGTTCTTCATCACCTAATACCTTCATTTCATTTTTCACTAAATCATCAATCGTTTCACCGTGCTGTGGCTGTCTTTGTGCTAATTGCAACGCCTTCAGTACATCTTGACGGCTAATAACACCCTGTAAAATATTGTCGTCATCTACAATTGGTAAGAGATCAATCCCCTCCCAAATCATTCGATGCCCTGCAGAGGCGACACTCATTTTCATGGAGCCAGCAATCGGGTTTTTCGTCATTACTTTTTCAATAAGCTCGTTTTCTTCACGACCAATGACGTCTTTTACGGTAATCATACCGACCAGTTTATTTTGGTGGGTAACTACAGGAAATGCACCATGGGTAGTTCGTTCATTCAGCTTCTGGAAATGATGAATTGTTTCATCACTTTTTAATGCTGCAGTGTCAGTCATTGGTACATAAATGTCTTCGATAAAAAGAATATCTTTTTTAATCAATTGGTCATAGATTGCCCGATTAATCATTGTTGCTACTGTAAACGTATCGTAGCTCGTTGAAATAATTGGTAAATCCAAAGAATCTGCAAGCAACTTATTATCTTCCGTAGTATCAAAACCGCCCGTGATTAAAACAGCTGCACCCGCTCGAAGGGCATTTTCATGTGCTTTAATACGGTTACCAACAATTAATAAGCTACCTGCATCCGTGTAACGCATCATGTCCTCTAATTGCATGGCACCAATAACAAATTTTGTTAGTGTTTTATGTAGACCTGATTTACCACCTAAAACTTGGCCATCTACAATATTAACAATTTCTGCAAAAGTTAAGCGCTCAATATTTTCTTTCTTTTTTTTCTCAATACGAATTGTTCCAACACGTTCAATAGAACTTACTAAGCGACGATTTTCAGCTTCCTTTATTGCACGGTAAGCCGTTCCTTCACTCACTTGCATTTCCTTTGCTATTTGCCGTACTGAAATTTTATCGCCCACGGGTAGTGATTCGATGTATTGTAAAATTTTCTCATGTTTTGTAGACAAAATATCACCTATTTCCTAAGCTTCAATTCTGCTCTTAGTGTACCATATTTTTTAAGAAAATATTTAATATAAAGTGATGAAATAGTTTAACTTTCCCCATCATTTCAACTACCAGCGTGGTGTCAATTCATATAGTACAGCATTACCAACGATTAGAAACAGTTTACTTTTTCGCCAGCTTTCAAAATTTGAACTTCTGTATTTTGTACTAAATCTGCAAAAATTTGCGGATCTTGCTCGATTGGTGGAAAAGTATTGTAATGAATCGGTACGACAATTTTCGGTTTTAAAAACGAAACTGCACAGGCTGCATCCTCTGGCCCCATTGTAAAATTATCACCAATCGGTAAGAATGCTATATCAATTGGATGTCGTTCACCAATTAGTTTCATATCACCAAAAAGAGCTGTATCGCCCGCATGATAAATCGTTAATCCTTCAATAAATAATAAAATTCCGGCAGGCATGCCCATATAAATAATTTCGTTATTTTCTGTTACATAAGAAGATCCATGAAAGGCTTGTGTAAACTTTACTCTACCGAAGTCAAATTCCTTCGCACCACCTATATGCATCGGGTGTGTTTTTACACCTTGCCAAGAAATCCAATTAGCCAGCTCATTTGGCGCAATCACTAGCGCATCTTTTTTCTTCGCTAATTCTACTGTATCTCCAACATGATCATTATGGCCATGTGTAAGTAAAATAATATCTGGCGCTTCATCAGCCACTTTTAAGTCTGTTTGCCCATTGCCATTAATAAAAGGGTCAATTAATATTGTTTTTCCATTTGATTCAATTTTTACAACTGAATGCCCATGATAACTTATTTTCATCTTAACATCCTCCTCGGTTAACAAATACAGTTCAACATTTTAATTCGCTACCCATGCGCTTTTTCCCTTTTTTTGATATGCTTGTACAGAGAATAATGGTAGTTTTCTCTAACAGCCTTATACCCTGTTAGAGCATAATTATTCAGTACTCGATAAGAATCCTCGCTACTTTTTTCGGCAGTCGAAGCTTTCTTACGTAAAATTTTCCATGCAATAAAAGGAGGACATATTGATGTCGAAGGTTGAAGAAATCCAACGTTACTTGCAGCAAAATCATATCGATGCAGCGTTCGTAACAACACCTGACAATGTTTTTTACGTTTCAGGCTTTAAAAGTAATCCACATGAAAGATTACTAGGAGTCATGATTTTTAAAGATGTGGAGCCTTTTCTAATTTGTCCACAAATGGAGATTCCAGATGCAAAGGCTGCTGGTTGGTCTTATGAGGTAATTGGTCATCAAGATACAGAAAATTCGATGGAAGTTCTTGCTCAAGCGATCGTAGCACGCCAAATCACCCCAGCTACATTTGCTATTGAAAAAGCACAACTCATTGTTGAGCGCTTGGAAGCTTTACAACAATCTTTCCCTCAAGCTAGCTTTGTGCGTCTTGACGAAAAGATTAATGCGATGCGCGTAATCAAAGATGAAAGTGAATTAGAAAAATTACGTAAAGCTGCTGAATTGGCCGATTATGCAATTGAAATCGGTTGCAAGGAAATTGCTGAAGGTAAAACAGAAATGGAAATCCTAACAGCAATCGAAAGTGCCATTCAAGATAAAGGCTGTAAAATGTCTTTTGAAACAATGGTATTGAGTGGTCCAAAAACTGCCTCTCCTCATGGGAAGCCAGGTGCACGTAAAATTGAAAAAGGCGATATGGTATTATTTGATCTTGGCGTTATTTACGATGGCTATTGCTCAGATATTACACGTACTGTAGCTTTTGGTGAGCCTAGTGAAGCGCAGAAAGAAATTTATCAAACTGTTTTAGCTGCCAACACAAATGCGGTCGCAGCAGTAAAACCAGGTGTTCGTGCGATGGACTTAGACAAAATTGCGCGTGATACAATAACAGAGGCTGGTTATGGTGAATATTTCACGCACCGCCTTGGACATGGTCTTGGTATTTCTGTACATGAATTCCCATCTGTTACAGGTGCAAATGAGATGACGATGGAAGAAGGTATGGTCTTTACGATTGAGCCTGGCATTTATAAATCAGATGTAACAGGCGTACGTATTGAGGATGATGTTGTCGTTACAAAAGATGGCGTTGAAGTATTAACAAAATTCCCGAAAGATTTAATCATTCTATAATGCAAAAAAGGAAGCAATTAGTGTGCTTCCTTTTCCTCTTTCTAACAAAGTTTATTGAATTAACTCATCCACATTGACAAATGGTAGCCCTTGTGAATCTGCCACTGCTTTATAAACTAGTTGTCCATCTAATGTATTCACACCTTTTTTCAGTGCTGCATTATCAAGGCAAGCTTGTTTGTAGCCTTTGTTAGCAATTTGAAGTGCATATGGAATTGTATTATTTGTTAAAGCAATTGTAGAAGTACGTGGTACCGCACCAGGCATATTAGCAACTGCATAGTGTACAACGCCATGCTTCACATATGTTGGATCATCATGTGTTGTCACACGGTCAGATGTTGCAAAAATACCACCTTGGTCAATTGCGATATCGACTACAACAGAGCCGGCTTGCATTGACTGAATCATTTCTTCCGATACAAGTTTCGGTGCTTTTGCGCCTGGGATTAGTACCGCACCAATAACTAAATCTGAATCTTTCACTGATTCTGCAATATTATATGGATTAGACATTAATGTTTGAACATCACGTCCAAACATATCTTCTAATTGACGTAAACGTTCTGGACTTAAATCGATAACTGTCACATCAGCACCCATGCCAACAGCAATTTTTGCAGCATTTGTACCTGCAATACCACCGCCAATTACTGTCACTTTTCCACGTTGTACACCCGATACACCACCTAGTAAAATACCTTTACCAGCATGGTTTCTCTCTAAGAACTGTGCACCAATTTGTGTAGCCATTTTACCAGCGACTTCACTCATTGGTGTTAACAATGGTAATGAACCATTTGCTAATTGTACTGTTTCGTAGGCGATTCCTACTACTTTTTTATTTAAAAGTGCCTGAGTTAATTCAACCTCTGGCGCTAAGTGTAAATAAGTGAATAAAATTTGACCCTCGTAGAAGTAATCATACTCAGAAGCTACGGGTTCTTTTACCTTCATAATCATTTCTTGGGACCAAGCTTCTTTAGCTGTTTGAACAATATGAGCACCTGCTGCAATGTAATCAGCATCCGTAAAGCTTGAACCTAGCCCCGCTCCTGTTTCAATGTACACTTCATGCCCTGCATGTGTTAAAGTGACAACTCCTGCTGGTGTCATTGCTACACGGTTTTCATTGTTTTTAATTTCCTTTGGAATACCAATCTTCATTGTTTCCTATCCCCTTCCATAACATAAGAAATAAGCATCATTTATGTAACTAAACTTGATGCACCCCTTGCACTTCCATATTACCAAACAATTGCAAAAAAAGCTTTAACTAATGCAAATACAGATAAAATTTATAAGATTTCCAAAATAACAAATATTCAAACGTTGTATAACATTATAAATTATTATATTTAAAAACTAAAAAGGAGTCTTAGTAGAAGTTATTGGAGTTGATTCGAGTGTAGTTGAAACCAATCAAAGCACGTTTACACACTGCAAATAGTGGGAATTAGATATTTATAATTAATTAACATTTCTACATGAAATGCCTTCACATTTTCATAATTTTTCTTGCGGAAAGTATTTCCTTTAGAAAATCATTTGGTATAATCAACATATACAAATCAGGGAGGTTTTTCAAATGGCTAATCATTATAAAAGCATTGTTGTTGCAGTAGACGGTTCAAAAGAAGCTGAATACGCGTTTCGTAAATCAATTGATGTTGCAAAACGAAACGAAGGTGCAGTATTAAATCTAGTAAATGTAATCGATACTCGTTCATTTGCTGCTATCGAAGCTTATGACCGTTCCATTGCAGAGCGTGCTCAAGCATTTTCTGAAGAACTATTAAATGGTTACAAAAAGCAAGCTGAAGATGAAGGTTTAACGAATGTTAATCTTATCATCGAGTATGGCTCTCCAAAAAATATCATAACAAAAGAGCTTTCTAACATCGTAGACGCAGATTTAATCATTTGTGGTGCAACTGGTCTAAATGCAGTAGAACGCTTCCTAATCGGTTCTGTATCTGAGGCTATCGTACGCTCAGCTAAATGTGACGTACTAGTTATCCGTACGCCAGAAAACTAATTTGTAATACATAAAAAGGTATCCTTGTATAGGATACCTTTTTACTTGCACTTAAGAGCAATTACTTGCCCTCTTTCCATATCTTCACTTTTTCAAAGAATAGCGCAAGTGCCTGCTTATTCTGCATATTTGGTACTTTAGCTAATAGGACTTCTTTAGGAGCTTTCAATTCCTTCGATTGTTTTTGTAAAATCACAATGCTCTTCTCTAATGATTTATTCGCAAACATGGAGTCAGGTAATTGAATAATCGCTTGAATCCACGCATGCTTTTGAATGTATTTGTGTAATTGCTTAGACTGCTCTGACTCAAAAAGATGAGCTGGTGCAAGGAAAAATAAATAGCCGCCATCCTTTGTATAATTCATTGATTGCTCGATGAATAAATGATGGGCATAACTCATTCCCTCCGCTGGACATAATTCATAATCGAGCGCCACTTCTTCATTGGGATAATAACCTACAGGTAAATCACAAACAACAGCATCAACTGGATTGACCAATAAATCTTCTAAGGCATCTTGACGGTATAAAGAAATAGGTTGTTCTATTAAGTCAGCAGTTGCCGCAGCAAGGCGAATAAGTAGCTCATCCACCTCTACACCTGTTGCTTCCACTTTTCCATCTAATAAATTCATAACCGTCAGTAATAAATTGCCCGTGCCTACTGCTGGATCCATGATCGAGATCTTTTCATTTTCAAGACGCTCTGCAAAAATCTGCTCCACAAAGTAGCCCACTAATAGCCCTAACGTATCAGGAGTCATTTGATGATTCGGTTGTGAGCCTTTGCGCATTCCTTTTAAAATAGCAATTTGAATCGCTTTACGAATATCCTCTTTTGTTGCATCTTTTTGAGAAAAATCAACTTCACCATCAAGCCATGCCTCTAACCCATTTAATAATCCCTCTAGTAACGTTATATTGTGTTCTTTTTCGATTTTTTCGGCATGCTCATTTAGCAAACCAAATAACTTTTCGATATTTTCCATATCTAACTTCCTTTCACGCAGAAAAGAGCCGTGACAAACACTTGTCACAGCCCCTTTGTCTAGTATTATCTTAGCCTAAAAGCAGCTTATTATGCTAGTGCTTTGACAGCTGCAATGGCTGCTTCATAATTTGGATGATCTGTAGCTTCAGGTACATATTCAACATATGTTACTTTATTGTTTGCATCCACAACGAATACTGCACGTGTCAGAAGACGTAATTCTTGAATGTATACGCCATATGCCTCACCAAATGAAAGGTCGCGGTGATCTGATACAGTTTGGACTGCATCGATACCTGCTGCACCACACCAACGCTTTTGAGCGAATGGAAGATCCACAGATACTGTATAAATGACTACATTATCACCTAAGTTAGCTGCTTCCTCATTGAATCGACGTGTTTGCGCATCACATACACCAGTATCTAATGATGGTACAACACTAAATAAACGAATTTTTCCTTCTGAATCATTTAATGTTACAGGTGATAGGTCATTCGCTAATACCGTAAAATCTGGAGCTTGATCGCCCACCTTTACTTCATTTCCTACTAGTGTCACTGGACCATTTTTAAATGTTACTTGTGCCATATAAACGCCTCCTAATCATCATATGTACATAATATTACTAAATCAAGGGAATTAATTGCAACTATGATAGCTTACATACTTAGAAATAGATAAGACTGTCTCCTAATTTGAGACAGTCTTATGTTTATTGTTCATTCTTTTCCTCTATCTTGGCTAAGTCTATTTTTTCTTCTTGTACAGTAATTTCTACATGTTCTTCTTGTTTTGGTAAAGTAGTCGGTGTTGAAGCCTTTTCAATAAAGATTTTTTCGTGCACCACTGTTGTATCGGCAAAATAATCATGTAAACCTTGATTTTCTGGTAAAATCACTACCAAAATATACAGTGGCATAAAAATATTATTGATGATACGACCAATCCAATCACGGAATAACACATCTGACCAAGTTAGCTGATCGTGCTTTAATGAAATTACACGTAATCCAAACACCATTTTCCCTAGTGTTTGCCCAAAGAACTTGGTCATCAGCACAAAATAGCTATAGTAGAAAATTGCTGTAATAATAGAAATTGGCGCATACCAAACAGAATCAGATAAAGACCAATCCATTAAATAGAAGATAGGATTGACGAGTATTCCACCTACAGCAGAAATGATGAATCCATCTAATAAAAATGCCCAAAATCGTACCCAAAAACCAGCAGTTTTTAAAGCATAGTTTTTTTCATTTACTGATTCTCCTGAGGTATTTATATAGAACCCATTTTCCATAGAGGGTGAACCTTGCATAACAATTTCATTGTTTGTCATTGTGCTCCCCCCTTAGTATTCCCCATATAGATACATCATTTTCGGTGCGCTATAGTCCGTCATGATTTTCATTAGCATTTTTTCTTCGGCAGAGGGACCGAACATGGAGCCAATTTTCATACCTACGTATGATTGCCAGCCACCCATATCGTATGAATACTCAAATAAAGCCGCATCTTCAAGTCCATAATCTTCACGAAGAGCTGCAATGGCCGCTTCTTCATCACCAATTTCATCAATTAACCCTGCTTCAAGCGCTTTTGTACCACCAAGAATACGACCATCTGCAACCTTCTTCACTTCTGCTTCAGACATATTACGTCCTTGCTCTACAATATCTACAAATTCTTCGTACGTTTCATTAATCATATCTTGCATCATTGCACGTTCCTCAGCTGTCACTTCACGCATTGGACTTAGCATATCTTTATGCTCTCCAGATTTAAACGTCTCAAATTTGACCCCTACTTTTTCAGCAAGCTCTTGATAGTTAATAGATTGCATGATAACACCAATAGAACCTGTGATTGTATCACGATGGGCAAATATTTTATCTGCTGGTGCCGAAATATAATAACCACCTGAAGCTGCCATAGAATCCATCGATACATAAATTGGAATTTGTCGTTCTTCTTTAATTTTTAGTAGCTTTTTATAGATATCTGCAGATTCCTTTACACCACCACCTGGTGAATTAACGCTTAAAACAACACCCTGTATGGACTCATCATATAAAATATTATCCAATTGTTCTAAGAAAAATTGATGATCATAGGCAACTGGTTGCCACAATGTACTTGAGCCGATATCTTGAATCGTTCCATCTACCTTTAAATAAGCAATTCGCTTATCAAAATTTTCCCCTTCAATGACATTTTCATATACATCTAAGCTATTACCTGCCATTAAGCTATCAAAATTACCTAGGAAATCTGCTTTAAATAGCGCAAAAATGGTATTAATCCCCAACGAAAATAATAAGAGAACACCTGCCACTACTAAAGCAACCCACCTTTTTACATTCATGTCTTTCCGCCTCCTCAACACGTAATACGTATGACTTGCCAATTTGTTTCATTTTTTTGCAATAATTAAACACAAAAAGCTTTAAGCTATGTATTTCCTCATATTACCTTACCTAAAAAAAATAAAAAAATCAAAGTCCATACCTTTGATGAACTTTGATTTTCGACATTATTTCCTAGGAAATGATTATAATTGGAGGTGTTTGACTTCATGTTGTCGTAATTCGACACGTCTAATTTTCCCAGAAGATGTTTTCGGTAGCTCCTCTACAAATTCAATAGCACGTGGATATTTATAAGGAGCGGTTAATGATTTCACATGACTTTGGAGTGTTTGAATAAGCGCTTCATCACCTTTTTCACCATTGCGCAGAACAATAAATGCCTTGACAATATTTCCCCTTACTTTATCAGGGCTCGCAATAACAGCAGCCTCTTTTACGGTTGGATGTTTCATTAAAGCATCCTCTACTTCAAAAGGGCCAATTGTATAGCCTGAGGATATAATAACATCGTCTCCTCTACCATCAAACCAAAAGTAGCCATCTTCATCTTTATAGGCACGATCTCCTGTAATATACCAATCCCCTCGAAATTGTAAATTTGTACGTTCAGGATCATTTAAATATTTTTTAAAGAGGGCTGGTGTTTCACGATGAACAGCAATATCACCAACTTCTCCGATTGTAACGGGTTTGCCCACATCATTAATAATTTCAACAGTGTTGCCAGGAGTAGGTTTTCCCATAGAGCCAACTCTTGCTTCCATCCCTACCATTGTGCCTACTAATAATGTATTTTCCGTTTGTCCATAGCCATCTCGCACTTGTAATTTAAATGTTTCCAAGAATACTCTAATGACCTCACTATTTAATGGCTCACCAGCTGATACAGCTTGGCGAATTGCACTTAAATCATACTCATGTAAATTATCAAGCGCTGCCATAAAACGATATTCAGTTGGTGTACAGCATAGTACATTGATTTTGAATCTCTGAAGCAATGCTAAATAAGAAGATGCTTCAAATTTACCTTTGTAGACAAATGCAGTAGCACCACTGCCTAAAGTAGCCAGAAACGGACTCCATATCCATTTTTGCCAGCCTGGTGCTGCAGTCGCCCAAACAATATCATTTTCTTGTACACCCAACCAATGTGGTGCTGTTGTTCGTAAATGAGCATAGCCCCAACTATGAGTATGCACTGCTGCTTTTGGATTTCCTGTTGTTCCACTTGTATAGGCTAAAAATGCATTGTCTGTGCTTTTTGTTGGGATAGGATTTATGTAGGTTGTAGATTGATTATACATTTTTTCAAGTATGTTCTGCCAAGGTTTATGTGCATTCCCTATGACAAATTGTTGGATGTCTTGTAAATTCCCCACTTTATCGAACTGTTCAATATAGGGTTCAAATGCAATAACCGCTTTAGCATTTGCATGACGAATTCGATACTCAATATCCTTTGTTCTTAACATTTCAGAACTTGGAATAATAGTTAAACCTGCTTTTAATGCAGCAATATACACAATATATGCTTCCACTGAACGGGGTACCATCACTAAAATGACATCACCTTTCTTTAAACCTTGCTTGGTGAATACATGTGCTGCTTGATTCGCTTTTTCCAATAAATGTGCATATGTAATACATTGGATGTCTTGGTTTTCTTCATAAATGATTAAAGCATTTTTGGTTGCATCCTGAGCATATTTTTCAATTTCCTCTACTATGTTATACCATTCTGGTGCAACTAAATCTTGTCTTTTCATGGCAATTGCCCCCTTTTGTTATGACACATTATAAAACTCTTTTTTCAGCATTTTCAATGGTTTGTGTTTAATTTCGGTAAAGTCATGACAACTATCATACTCTCCTATATGGCATCGGTCACATTTTATCTATAGGAAAACTTGCTATTGAATACAAATGAAAAGTATGGTACATTTTGGTCAACTAAAAGCAAGATTGCAGGGGGACTCGCAAGAGTTGAGAAGGTAAAACCTGACCCTTTGAACCTGTTAGTTAATACTGACGTAGGGAGCAATAAACATCTTTTTTCAGATGAAAGGCTCTTTTCGTGCATTTTTACACAAAAAGAGCCTTTTTTGCATGCTTACGTCCATCCCTAAAGGAGGACTACAATGATTTTTCAAACAATTCGTCAACAACAACCACTTATACATTGTATTACCAATTATGTAGTGGCAAATTTTCAAGCAAATGGTTTATTAGCGATAGGTGCTTCACCAGTAATGGCCGATGACTGCCAAGAGGTAGAGGAGATGGTAGCCATTGCTCAAGCATTATTAATTAATATTGGAACACTTAATAATCGCACAAAAAGTGCCATGTTATTAGCAGGTGAAAATGCCAATATACTTGATATTCCTGTTGTTTTAGATCCTGTCGGAGTTGGAGCCACAACTTACCGTAAGGAAACCGTAAAATATTTACTTGAAAACATACAATTTGCCGTTATTCGCTGTAATCTCGGCGAGCTAGCAGCAATAGCTGGTGTAAATTGGCAACAAAAAGGTGTCGATAGTGGTCATGGCACTATCGCTATGGAAGCAGAAGCCGTATCATTGGCTCAACGCTATCAATGCATTGTTATTGTCACAGGAGAACGCGATTTTATAACTGATGGCAAGCATAGTCAATGGATCGCTGGTGGTCATCCACAAATGACGGAAGTAACGGGTACAGGTTGTTTACTTAGTGCAATTTGTGGCGCAGCCTATAGTGTAAGCCATAACCCTTACCAACAATTAATAGAAACACTTACTTACTATAAAAAAGCAGGTGTACTGGCATCAGCATTTACTGCAGACATTGGTGATTTTCAAATAGCCTTACTCAATGCTATACATCGCTTATCAAAGGATGGTGTAGCTTCATGCATATTGTAACAACAATCGCTGGCTCAGATAGTGGTGGTGGCGCGGGTATACAGGCTGATTTAAAAACATTTCAGGAATTAGAAGTGTTTGGTACTTCTGTGATTACTGCTTTAACTGCTCAAAATACTTTGGGTGTAACAGGTGTTTGCCCAATTGACGTTTCCTTTATAAAAAAACAATTCGAGGCCTTGGTAGAAGATTTTCCAATCGCTGCGATTAAAACAGGAATGCTTTATTCCTCAGATATTATCAAAGCAATTGCACACACGATCAGTGAGCTAAACATTCCACTGATTGTTGATCCGGTGATGATTGCAAAAGGTGGGGAAAGCCTATTACAGCAAGAAGCTATCGATGCCTTATGCTCAACTTTACTACCACTTGCTACGGTTGTTACGCCTAATATACCTGAGGCAGAGACACTTACTGGGAAAGCTATACATCATTTTGAAGATATGAAAGAAGTAGCTCAAAGCTTGTTACAGCTAGGTGTACAATGTGTCATCATTAAAGGTGGTCATTTAGCAGATCCACTTTATGCCATTGATTATGTATTTTTTAAAAATGGACGTTCTTTTTCGATGCAGTCTCCTCGAATCCAAACAAAAAATACGCATGGTACTGGATGTACATTTTCCGCAGCACTTACTGCTTTTCTTGGACAAGGATTCACTCTGGAAAATGCCATTATAGAAGCTAAAAAATTTATCCAATTAGCTATTATGTATAATTTATCGATTGGAAATGGTCATGGACCCACTAATCATTTTGCTTATCAACAGCATAAGGAAGCCTGTGAGGTGATTATTCATGAAACGTGAGGATTTGCAGCTTTATTTTATTATGGGTACGAGCAATGTTCCTCCTCAAGAACAACCACTCTATATCCTAGAAAAAGCCTTGCAAGCAGGCATTACAATGTTTCAATTTCGCGAAAAAGGTCCTCATGCGTTAACTGGACTTGCCTATGAACAATTTGCACGCCAATGTCAAAAACTATGTCATCAATATAATGTGCCCTTCATCATTAATGACGATGTTGATCTAGCGATACGACTCGGCGCTGATGGTGTTCATATCGGACAAGATGATTTACCTGTAAGTGTAGCACGTAAAAGAGTTGGGAAAATGATTCTTGGTGTATCTGTCCATTGCGAGGAAGAATTGCAAATAGCTATTAACCATCAAGCTGATTATGTTGGTATCGGTCCAATCTTTCCAACATCCTCTAAAAGCGATGCACAACCACCATGTGGCACAACTTTTTTACAGGAGGCTCATTCACTGCATCCTGAATTACCAATTGTAGCAATCGGTGGAATAAATTTCACAAATGCACATTCTGTATTTCAAACGGGGGTTGATGGTGTTGCTGTTATTTCAGCTATCTGTCAAAGCAAAGATGTTGATCATACAGTAGCTACATTTAGATCTCTAACTCGTATAAATAAATGATCAAATAAACAAACTAAAACCAGTGCCTTTTACGGTCACTGGTTTTAAGTTTATAAATGCTTAATCAGCATTTATTGGTTGTTGTTTGGCATACCTTTTAATTGAGATTCTGCCATTTGTACAAGACGTTTAGTGATTTCACCACCAACGGAACCGTTGGCACGAGCTGAAGCTTCAGCTCCTAATTGAACACCAAATTCTTGTGCAATTTCGTATTTCATTTGATCTAGTGCTTGTTGTACACCAGGTACTGCAAGCTGGTTTGAACTGCGGTTGTTGTTTGAAGCCATGTTTCTCACCTCCTTGTGAATATAGAATGTGCGATATTAGATTTTTAATACAAAAAAATTAGAGGTAAATTGTACCTCTATTGGAATAACAATATCCATACAAAAAAGCCGTCTCAAAATGGGCTTTGAGACAGCTTTTGAATCCTTATAGTAGATCTGCAAATTTATCTTGTTGTTCTTCTTTCTTAGGGAAAATATAGACCTCGCGATTCTTCACTGCTCGCTCGATTAATTCATCAAAGTCAGAGAAGCTTTCATAATGCTCAACCTTTTCAAGCTTCGGTTTTGTTTTTGGACTTGCTGGTGTAAAAATCGTGCAGCAATCTTCAAATGGCTGAATAGATGTTTCGTATGTGCCGATTTTTTCTGCAATATCAATAATTTCTAATTTATCTGTTGAAATCAGCGGACGAAGAATAGGTGTATTTGTTACTGCGTTTATTGCTGTTAAACTTTCAAGCGTTTGACTCGCTACTTGCCCCAGACTTTCACCCGTTACAATAGCAAGTGCACCAATTTCCTCACGCACCTGATCAGCAACCTTCAACATCATTCGGCGTGTTGTAGTCATCGATACGTTAGAAGGTACTTTTTCTTTAATAAGAACTTGTATTTCAGTAAAAGGAATGACATGTAAACGAATACTAGCACCAAATTTTGTTAATTCATTGGCAAGCACTTTAACTTTTTCCAATGAATTTTGGCTTGTATAAGGTGGACTAAAGAAGTGAATTGCCTCTAATCGCACACCACGCTTCATCATTAAATAACCTGCAACAGGGCTATCAATACCGCCAGATAGCATTAATAAAGACTTGCCATTTGATCCTACAGGCATTCCACCTGCACCAGGAATGACTTGTGCCATCATATAAGTTGCATCATGGCGAACTTCTACACGCAGCTCAATATCAGGCTGCTTCACTTTAACGGATAAATTTTGAAATTGTGGTAAAACATAGCCCCCGATCTCACGTTGGATGGCATGAGATTCTAAAGGAAATGTTTTATCAGTACGTTTTACCTCTACTTTAAATGTATGTGGCTCGTCTTTAAATGTCTCCATAATCGTGATAGCAAGCTTTTTCATACTGTCCATATCTTTTTCGCATGCAGCAACAGGGCTAAATGATTGAATACCAAAAATTTTAGGTAAACCTGTAATTAGCATTTGCATTTGTGCTTCGTCTTCTATGGCAATAAACATACGGTCGCGTTCTGTGCGAATATGCAGTTGACCTAAATCTGCAAAGGCATGACGAATATTTTCACGTAAGCGGCGGATAAAATCCATTTTGTTGCGACCTTTTGTAGAAAGCTCACCATATCTAATTAAAATTTCTTTCCAAATCATTTACTTATTTTCTCCTTTGAGTTCCAACATTACTTCTGCTAGTACTTGTTTAAAGTTTTCTATATCTTCTATTGTGTTATGTGCGCCAAAGCTAAGGCGAATCACACCTTTTTTATAATGCTCATCAAGGTGAAGCGCCTCGACTACATGACTTGTTTTCGTTTGCTTGGAAGAACATGCACTTGATGTCGACACAATGACACCACGTTTTTGCATAGCATTAATAATGACTTCCCCTTTTAAATCTCGAACACTAAATGACACAATATGCGCAGCTCCCTGTGGGGTTGATAAAACATGGACTGCTTCGCCGAAACTTTCTAGCTGAGTGCGGATTTCATCTTGCCATTGACGGTATTTATTTGTGCGTTCGTTCATTGTTTCAACAGCAAGTCGAGCCGCTTTCGCTAAAGCAACAGCTTGCGGAACTGCTACAGTACCACTACGCATACCAAATTCCTGACCTCCACCAAGAGCCAATGGCTGCCATCTTATGGGTTTACGGAATGCTAACACTCCTGAGCCTTTAAAGCCATGTATTTTATGGCCAGAGATAGAAATACAGTCAGGTCCTTCTTCTTTAAAGGATATTGCTAATTTCCCAAAGCTTTGCACAGCATCAACATGAAAGGCAGCACGACTCATTTCATGAATCATTTTTGCAGCTTCCTTTATAGGCTGAATTGCACCCATTTCATTATTCACATGCATGATGCTAACTAAAATTGTTTCTTTTCGTATTTTAGTACGAAGCTCATCTAGAGAAATCACACCATTTCGATCTACGCGAAGATATTCAACATCATAGCCCTCTTTTTCAAGCTGTTTCATTGTTTCTAGCACTGATGGATGTTCGATTTCAGTCGTTAAAATATGCTTTCCTATATGCGTATTACTACGTGCTATGCCAAAAATAGCAGCATTATTTGATTCTGTACCACCTGAAGTAAATAGCACATTTTTTGCCTCTGTCTGCAAAATATCTGCTACTTGCTCACGCGCACGTATTAATAAATCATTTGCTTCAACACCCATAGCATGAATGGAAGCTGGGTTGGCATAATACTGCTCATTCACAACCATAAATGCCTGCATAACCTCTTTTAATGGCTTAGTTGTTGCACTATTATCTAAATAAATTGTATTAACCATAACTTTTCACACACTTTCAAAACGTTGATTTAACGGTATTTATCATAACGCAATCTTTGGCGATTGACCACTAACTTTAACGATTCTTTAAATTTTAATTGATATCCTACATTTTTTTCACCATCGTGACAAACTCTGTTGGTGTACTAAATTCAATTGCTTTCACAAAACCAAATTTTTCATAAAGATGAATTGCTCTCTTATTAAATAGGGCAACTGTTAAACGTAATGGTAGATGATGTTCTTCTTGAACTGTTTGAACAATAAACGAAAAAAATGTCGTTCCTAATCCTTGACCTGTTAGATTTGGCTTCATACCAATTCCAATATCTATACAGTATTCTTCATACACTCCGATATCTTGCCCTTTTGGCACTTGTGCTGCCGTACCTGTACAATAATAGCCAATTAAATCACTATGATTATTAAAGATCGCAAAGTAAGGATTCTCAAGCATTTCTTTTACATTTTCACCCGATAATTCATTATTGTAAAAATTGTAAGGTGCTACATATTGCCATTGTAAAATTTCACTTGCAAAATGTTCATTCATTTCTTTGATCGACAGTTTCATACTGAATCACATCCTAATCTAAGCATAAATAGAAAGCTGTCTAAAAAGTAATCGCTATACTTTTTAGACAGCTCAAAATGTTATTTGAATTATTTTGCTATGAATTCTTCGGCAACCATTTCTTGAATACGCTTTAAGGCACCTGGCTCCATTTCTTCCACTGCAGTACCTGCTTCTTCTAAAGCCTTTGCATAACGGAATTGGTGGAAAGCCTCTTCTGCTTCTCGTAAACGTCCGTTCAATTTTGGGTTCGATGCGCGATGGCGATTACCGTACTGAATAATACGTTCGATGAGCATCACATTTTCTATTAACTCATGTGCCTTTACTTTAACATCCTCTACACAGAGTGTTGCTGCATTTAGATTATTATGAACAGTACCCATATTAAGTGGTACTTCTTGCAAGCTTTGCATGACAACATAGATGTGCTCTGCTGCCTCATCAAGTCTTGCATCCATCTCCTCAGGAATTCCTGGAATATTTGCCTTGTTCAATAAACGATCAGTATCCTGTAATATTTTCTTTAAGTTTTCGACTTGAGCGCGTGCCTTATTTTCATCTATTCGAAGTTTCTTCATTGTATTCGATAGATGACCTTGTTCTTCATGAATTCGTTCAAGCTCTTCACTAATTTCGATTAACTCTTCCTGTAAGCTAGAATAAGCTGATTTTTCTTCCCTAACTCGCATAGCTAATAGATCATAGCGACGTTGCAGTGCTTCCAATTGTTTTAAAGCGACTTTTGGAATTTCGGCATCTTTTTCATTTAAATGATAACTTTGCTGTACATACGTTGCCTCGTCATTCACTAATTTTGTTGAAGAAATGACATTGGTAATAGAACTTAATAAACGATCACAATTTTGATCTACATAATTTTTAGCAATAACCTCTTTTTCAAGTAAATCATAAAAATGGTCGATTTCTTCATTTATTTCTGTCACACGCGGTTTAACAACTTTTAAATTCAGCTCTGCAAGTTCGAGTTTTAATGCCTCAAATTCTTTTTCATATTTATTAAGTGCATCTGTCAATTCTAAATGCTGTAAATAGTAAGATTGGTCTTCCATTTCACGCTGACCATTACGCAATTCCTGAACCGCACCTGGTAGCTTTACTTGAATTTCTGTTAAGATGGTTGGAACATCATTAATATATTCGAATGTCTGCTGTGATTCTTGATTTAAGCTAATGACAATTTCTCGCGCTTGCAAATAATTACCTTCATTTGTTAGGACATCGAACTCTTCAAATTTTTGAACAAATGTCTCTAGCTTCTTCTCTAATGCAGGTAATGCTACACCGAATGAATGTTGATGAGCCAGCAATGTCTTTCTTGCAGAGCGATAGTATTCTTTTAATTGTTCGATTTCAATTCGATTTTTTTCTTCGCTGCCAATTAATTCATTCAGTTCTTCTAAAATTTTATTTTTATCTTGGTCGCATTTCTCAATGTAATCTTCAATTTCACGTTCTATAAAAGTTGCCCTTTTAAAACGAAGTCGATTAATTTGATCCTCAGCATCAAATAGAAGAGAATCGATTTTAGTCATATGTACGTCGATGACTTCATCCCAAGTATTACGCCATCGTTCAAACATTTCTTCCGTTTCACCGTTCATGTTTAAAGATTTTACTTTTGAAATTTCTTCATTTATAGGATTATGTTGTATTTGTAATTTTTCATTTTCTAGTTTTGCAATAATTGCAACATGTTTTCTTCGCATCATAAATCCTACTATGGCTAAAATTAATAGTAGGATAATCGGAATGATGATATACTCCATCGTAAGCCTCCTATTCTACAATAAACGAATTGGCTAGTTGTATTTATTATATACTATGTTTTCGCCTTTTGTACTAAAATTTAAGTGTTTTTCAGAAAACTGTATTTTCGCTATTGAGAAATATTTAAATAGCGTATCTATAGAGCTAAAGGAGTGGTAAATTATGAAACGTGATGGGCATATACATAGTCCTTTTTGTCCACATGGCACTACGGATTCATTCCAGCAATATATTGAAAAAGCAATTTCTCAACATTTCACAGATATAACATTTACAGAACACGCCCCATTGCCCAAAAGTTTTGTCGATCCAACCCCGCAACAAGATAGTGGCATGAATCCTGATGATCTCATGTCTTACATTGAAGAATTGCAACATCTGCAACAACAGTATGCACAAGCTATTCGTATCCGCATCGGACTAGAAGTAGACTACATCCAAGGCTACGAACAAGAAACTCGTCAATTCCTTGATACCTATGGACATCTTTTAGATGACGCTATTTTATCAGTCCATTTTTTAAAATGGCAAGATACCTTTGTATGTATCGACTTTTCTTCTGAATGCTTTATTGATTTTTCAAAAAAAGTTGGCTCTGTTGAACAGGTTTATGATTTATATTATGATACTGTCCTACAATCGATTAGAGCAGATCTTGGTCCATACAAACCGAAACGGATTGGGCACCCATCACTTATTCATAAATTCCAACTAGCGCACAACGAAAAAATCAATGACATCCCACGTATCAAAGAAGTATTAGACAGCATGAAATTGGCGGGCTATGAATTAGATTTAAATAGTGCTGGTTTAAGTAAACAATATTGTCAGGAGCCTTATCCACCATTTGCTCTTATCAATTATAGTCAAACTATTAAACTACCATATGTATTTGGTTCAGATGCACATAGCGCAGAAGATTTACATCAACACTATAATGTTATATTACCAATATGAATAACTTTTAAACGAGGTGCTTAGTATGTTTACACAAATTAATTACGAAGGATCAATTGCTGACCAGTATCTGACATTATCAAAACAATTAGATGCACTATTAACTGGCGAAACCAATCAAATCGCCAATTTAAGTAATGCCTCCGCTCTGTTAAATCAATTTTTAACGAACATTAACTGGGTTGGGTTTTATCTCTTGCAGGATAATGAGCTTGTGTTAGGACCATTCCAGGGTCTTCCTGCCTGTGTTAGAATTCCTATTGGGCGTGGTGTTTGTGGTACAGCTGTGGCAACAAGAGAAACAGTTGTTGTAAAAGATGTACATGATTTTCCAGGACATATTGCCTGTGATGCTGCATCGCAGTCTGAAATTGTTATACCGCTAATGAAGCAAGATGAAATTATTGGTGTGTTAGATATCGATAGTCCTATCGTGAATCGATTTACAGAGGAAGATCGTAGTGGCCTAGAGGAATTTGCTAGAACACTCCTTAACCATTTATAATACAATATTAAAAATTGCCCTGAAATGTTTTATATTGTCATTTCAGGGCGATTTATTTAAACAACCATTTACATTTTGCATTATCAATTCTATGAATTCGTTTGGAACGATCCATTGTGAGTACAAAAGCGATTTTTCCCGCTGTTTTTCGCTTCATACAAGGCTGTATCTGCATGTAAAAACACAG
The DNA here is from genome assembly GCF_052928325.1 of Lysinibacillus sp. BSL11. NCBI lineage: Bacteria > Bacillati > Bacillota > Bacilli > Caryophanales > Bacillaceae > Lysinibacillus > Lysinibacillus sp. BSL11. Next base: position 83,456 of record NZ_JAVGCX010000010.1, read on the forward strand.
ATTGGAATGCTGGTCGATCTCGCTCATCCCATGTTATAAGACCCGCAGAAATGGTTACTTGTGGATCTGTGGCACTTGGGATGACTTCCACAATGGTTGATGCTAATTCTAAAGCTTCTTTTTCATCGATATTAGGGACATAGACAGACATTTCTTCTCCACCCCATCTTGCACAAATCCCACGACTTCCAATAGTCTCTTTTAATTGAACCGCAATCTGAACAAGAATTTTATCTCCAACTTGGTGACCATACGTATCATTAATGCGTTTAAAATTATCGATATCAATTAACAAAAACATACCCGATTGATCATATTCAAGTGATTTTTCTACAAACTGATCGAGGTAACTGCGAGCATACAATTTCGTTAAATGATCCAAATCGACCATTTCCTGAAGCTGTGTTCGTAAAATTGAGTTTGCAATGGCTAATGATGAATGGTGAATTAAAGATTGCATTAATTTGAAACTATCGAATGAAAAGAAATATGGCTCTTTATGTAAGACAATACTAAAACCATTAATCTTTTCCTCCATAAGTATAGGAATCGCCATAATAGAGCGATACTCAATTTGATTAGGAGTTAGACGGCTGAAATCGGCAACAAATAGTGGATCATTCGTTTGAGCAAAGTGCTGTTCAACATGTTTTATATAACATTGACCGTTTTCTGAATGGAACAGGGAGGTACTTGCACCTGTTATTTCAAATGTATCGTGTTTTTTAAATGCGAAACATACTTCCATTGGCTGAAAGGATTTCAGTAACTGCTTTTGTAGGAAAAGTAACATTTCATGAATGTCAATTCGCATATTTAAACGATGCGAAGTTTCATTGATGAGTTGTAAGTCACTTACGAGGCGATGCGATTGATGATATAACTTTGCATTTTCAAGAGCATTTCCTGAAGCTTGTGCCAACATCCGTACAAAATCTTTTTCGGTTGTTGAAAAAAGATAAGTGGTGGGAGCACTTACTTGCAAGATGCCATAAATAGCTTGCCTGCCCTTAATCGGTGCATTTAACAACCGACAATTTAAATCGCTCGCTAACTCTGTCGTTAACTCTCCTGATACAAAGGCTTCAATTGTAGCAGGTCTTTCTGATAAATAATCAAAAAGCTTAATATCGATGGTCGTGTGTCGATCTTGATCATTCGATAAAATAAGCTCCACATTAAACTCAGGAAAATTATCCCGTATATTTTTTAATACGTTTTCTAAAATTAAATCAATATCCATTGTTGAATGAAATAAGTCAGTCATGTTATATAGTTTTCTATATTGGTCTTCATTTATTTTGACATCTAAATTGTCTCTAATCATTTGAAGAACCTTTGAAAGTATTTCTATACACTCTTCACCATACTCCGAGGTCATAAAGTCTGTCCAAGACTCTGTTGCCTCCACAAGTAATATACCAATGGGATTTTTGCCCTCTGCTTGGAAAAGCACCATATCTGTCATCATTGAATAGGCCTGTCTTGCTTTCAATACATAAGGGATTTTCACTACTTTTTGTTGATAAAAACTAGCTTCGATCATCAGCCATGACACAGCATTTAGCTTTGTTTCAATTGTTAATGAAGCCATCTCTTCGATTGGGATTAAGGAATTACCTTCAAAACTAAGAAAAGCAGCATTATCAATTTTCAAGCGCTTCTTTAGAAACTGTTTCAATGAACAAAAATACCCATTAAAACTAGTTTGTTCTTCATAAGAACTCACCCAAAAGCTCAAAACATCAGATTTTATATATTTTAGCGTTTGTAAATGGTCTGTCATGAAATCACCTTTTCTATATAACGTCCAAATCAATTACTATTAACTTATAATATATTATACATAATTTGTGTCATTTTGACTATGTAATTATCCCTTACTTTTACAATTTACATAACACAGCGTATCATTAACTATTCCCATATTATTCAAAATAGGTAATGAGGAATTTCCTACTATGTTCTTTTATATTTTTTCACTAGCTAATAATTGACGTCCTTGTCCTAAGCAGTTACAATGGAGGTTGTGTAAAATAAACGCAGCAGTGGTATAAGCTTATGATTGTATTTTATTCCTCTATTTTCTGATGTACAACTACTTAGATGATCAGTAATGAAAATTAGATGGTGTATTGTGTAACCTAACGGCTGCATAGGCGAAAGTACATGAAAATAAAATGCGTGTAAGAACGGGTACTACTGGTTTTTGTTTTACAACAAAAAAACCAAATTTAAAGGAGGAGACAACAATATGTCTCGTTATACAGGTCCATCTTGGAAATTATCACGTCGTCTTGGTATCTCACTAAGCGGTACAGGTAAAGAAATCGAAAAACGTCCTTACGCACCAGGACAACACGGTCCAAACCAACGTAAAAAATTATCAGAATACGGTTTACAACTTCAAGAAAAACAAAAACTTCGTCATATGTATGGTATGAACGAACGTCAATTCCGTACTCTATTTAACCGCGCTGGTAAAATGAAAGGTGTTCACGGTGAAAACTTCATGATCCTTCTTGAAACTCGCCTTGACAACTTAGTTTACCGTTTAGGTTTAGCTCGTACTCGTCGTGGAGCTCGTCAATTAGTTAACCACGGTCACATCTTAGTAGATGGCAAACGCGTTGATATCCCATCATACAGCGTAAAACCAGGTCAAACGATTTCTCTTCGTGAAAAATCTCAAAACCTTGCTGTAGTAGTAGAAGCAATCGAAGTAAACAACTTCGTACCTGACTACTTAACATTTGATGCTGACAAAAAAGAAGGTACATTCACTCGCCTTCCAGAACGTTCTGAATTATCAGCTGAAATCAACGAAGCATTCATCGTAGAGTACTACTCTCGTTAATCAGTTTGCACTGCAAATAATGCTAATAAAAACCCTGAAATCCCTTGCATCCCAAGGCTTCAGGGCTTTTTTATTTTTCAACGTTTGATCGTCCTGATCCTACTTCCTATGAACAATCAATTAGAACCTACGTTTTTTCTTGCTTTTAATCATTAATGCAGAAACTAATCCCGTACCGAGTATTGTAGCAAGTAGGAGGAAGGCTACAGTAAAGAAATTGTTTGAAATAAACAGATATGAACGGTGCAACACTTGTTCCAGCAAATAATATTACTGTGTACATAGAGATTGCAATCCCTCCCATATTCCAACCTAACTGTTTAACAAGCGCCACTAATAAAGGGACAGCAAGTGCAATCCCACCAACAAATAAAATACTCATGATTGTTAAACCAGCCTAACTATAAATTTAAGCGAAAGCAAGAATTTATATTTCCACTAATTTCTCCAAAATGATGCACTACTTTTTCAGCACAGACGCATTGCCCCAATTATTATAATTAACAATAATTTTCCCATCTTATATTGTGACATTTTTATGTACTTTAAAATAGCAATTACATAGTTTCAATATAATATAATCACTACCTTTATATTAAAAACAAAATATCAGTTATTTACTATTCATTAGGTCATCAAAATAGAACTGTTTTCCAAAAAATATAATTTACTTTCATAGTAAAATATTTTTAAAACCTTTTTAAATTCAATATTCTACTACAAAACAACATTCCCCCCTTCTTTCACCGCCTTAACTTTTTTGTAAAATAATAACACGAAAAAAATTAACAATTTTAATAAAAATACGAGTTGAACTTTTACAAAAAATAGAATACGATGAATTGCGAAAGGTGGTTCACCATCATTCAAGCAATAATAATTTTTTAAAAGGGGTTGGAAATATGTCAGACGTTCTAAAGCAATTTGTTATGCCGAAAACAAACTTATTTGGACCTGGAGCAATTCAAGAAGTTGGTAAACGCTTAAATGATTTAGAAGTGAAAAAGACATTAATCGTAACAGATGAGGGCCTACACAAATTAGGTCTCTCAGAACAAATTGCAAACATCATTACAGCTGCTGGAATTGATGTAGCAATTTTCCCTAAAGCAGAACCAAATCCAACAGATCAAAACATTGAAGATGGTATTTCCGTGTATCATGCGGAAAACTGCGATTCTATTGTTTCTCTTGGAGGAGGCAGCGCACACGATGCAGCAAAAGGTATCGGACTTATTGCTTCGAATGGTGGACGCATTCATGATTATGAAGGCGTTGACAAATCACAAAATCCACTTGTGCCATTAATTGCAATTAATACAACTGCTGGTACTGCCAGTGAAATGACTCGTTTCACTATTATCACGGATACAGCACGCAAAGTAAAAATGGCCATTGTTGATAAGCATGTGACACCGTTACTTTCTATAAACGATCCTGAATTAATGATTGGTTTACCTCCTGCTCTTACGGCAGCTACTGGGGTTGATGCACTAACACATGCTATTGAATCATTCGTTTCTACGAATGCTACACCAATCACGGACGCATGTGCTGAAAAGGTCCTTCAACTAATCCCTGAATATTTACCTCGTGCCTATGCAAATGGAGCTGATATAGAAGCTCGTGAACAAATGGTATATGCACAATTTTTAGCGGGAATGGCCTTTAATAATGCATCACTTGGCTATGTTCATGCAATTGCTCATCAATTGGGTGGTTTCTATAACCTACCGCATGGCGTGTGCAACGCAATTTTATTGCCACATGTTTGTCGATTTAATGTCACAGCACGTACAGAGCGCTTTGCTCGTATCGCTGAATTATTAGGAGAAAATGTAGAAGGTTTAAGTAAGCGCGATGCCGCTGAAAAGGCTATTACAGCTATTGAGAAGTTATCACAAGATTTAAATATTCCTAGCGGCTTCCGTGAATTAGGTGCAAAAGATGAGGATATTGAGATCTTAGCAAAAAATGCATTGTTAGATGTGTGTGCTGAGACGAACCCTCGTAAAGCAACACTAGAGGATATCAAACAAATCATCACAAATGCAATGGGTCCTATTGTGAAAAAAGAAGAGTCACTCGAGGCAGTTGCCCTTTCTTAATCGATGGTTTCCTATAAGCCTATACAAAGGGTGGAGAAAACAAATGTTTTCTCCCCTTTTTTTATGGGCTCGATACACACACGTTGTCTATCACGGGAACTCTCGCTATACTTTTCTTAAAAAGAATAGGAGAAAACAATAATGCGTTTAATTTCAATTTGTCCTAGCAATACAGAATTAGTCGCCTATTTAGGGCTGACAGACCAGCTCGTTGGAGTTGATAATTATTCCGATTGGCCATCCTCGGTTAAAGATCTACCACAGCTTGGGCCTGATTTATCAATTAACATGGAGGCATTAGAGGCACTACAGCCTGATCTTGTTCTGGCTTCCTTGAGTGTACCTGGTATGGAAAAAAACATTGAGGCACTAAAAGAAAGAAATATTCCTCATATTATTTTTAATGCAAACTCATTAGAAGAAATTGCGCAAGATCTTCTGACACTCGGGAAAGCTTGTCAAGTGGAGGAACAAGCAAAGAAAATTGCTGAAGAGTACATGCATTCCATCGAAAAAATGTATTCCATTGCACAAACAATTCCGAAGAAACCTACCCTGTATTGGGAATGGTGGCCGAACCCTATTTTTACTCCTGGGAAAATAAATTGGCTAACAGAAATTAGCGCTCTTGCCGGTGGCATTAATCTATTTCAAGATGTTGAGCTTGCTAGTGTTCAAACAGATTGGACAGATGTTGTTAAACGCCAGCCTGACTATATCATGATGGCTTGGGTTGGTGTAGCATTTGAGCGTATCCAACCTGCTAATTTATTAAAACGTCCATATGCCAAAGAGTTACATGCCATTCAATCGGAACAGCTCCATGTAATGGAAGAATGGCTGTATTGTCGCCCTTCTCCACGACTTATTGAAGGTGCTATAAAGCTTGGAAAAATACTGCATCCTAAAGAATATGAACAAATAAAACCTCCAAGTTTCTTATGATTAAAAAACCACATCCAACTTTTTTTGGGATGTGGTTTTGCAAATAGAAATTATATAAATTTCACCATATGATATTTTTTCTTACCTCGTCGAACAATGCTAAATGCATCCTCTAAACGATCCTTCGCATCGACTACATATTCTAAATCCGTTACCTTTTCACCGTTTACACTAATTGCACCATTTGATACATCTTCACGTGCTTGACGTTTGGAAGAGGAAATGCCCGCCTCCACAAGTAGCTCCACAATGTTTTTATCATCTTTAGCCATTTCAATAGAAGGAACATCTTTAAAAGCATCCTTCATTTCTTCAGCTGAAAGTGCTTTTAGATCTCCTGAGAATAATGCAGCTGTAATACGGATGGCTTGCTCTAATGCCTCTTGACCATGTATTAAACGAGTCATTTCTTCAGCTAGTGCCTTTTGTGCCTTACGTAAATGTGGCTCCTCCTCTACAGATACGGCTAAAGCTTCAATTTCTTCACGAGATAGGAACGTGAAGATTTTTAAGTATTTTATGACATCTGCATCAGCTGCATTGATCCAGAATTGGTAGAACTCATATGGAGATGTTTTCTTACTATCTAGCCAAACAGCACCACCTGCTGTTTTACCAAACTTTGTGCCATCTGCCTTGGTTACTAATGGAATCGTAATTCCAAAGGCTTTCGTTTCTTCCTCGTGTGTTTTACGAATAACCTCTAACCCTGTTGTAATATTACCCCATTGGTCAGAGCCACCTACTTGAATACGGCAATTGTAGTGATTGTATAAATGATTGTAATCAATACCTTGAATTAACGTATAGGCAAACTCTGTAAATGAGATTCCTGTATCAAGACGAGAAGCAATCGTATCTTTTGCTAACATGTAGTTTACGTTAATTAATTTCCCATAATCACGTAAAAACTCAATTGTGTTTATATTACCAATCCAGTCACGATTGTTCACAAGCTGAGCACCATTGCCATCTTCTGCAAATTCGAAAATACGTTCTAATTGACTACGGATTCCTTGAACGTTTTTATCGATTTGCTCTACTGTCTGTAATTGACGCTCTTCTGAACGGCCAGACGGGTCACCGATCATCCCTGTTGCACCACCAACAAGTAAAATTGGACGGTGGCCTGCTTTTTGGAATCGACGAAGTGTTAACAATGGAACAATATGTCCAATATGCATGGAGTCAGCTGTTGGATCTACCCCACAGTATAAAGATACGGATTGTTCATTTAATAATTTTGCCATGCCTTCCGCATCTGTTTGTTGGTATAGCAAACCACGCCATTCTAAATCTTGTAATAATTCGTTTGTCATGTTCATTCCTCCTAAAATGGTTAAATTCGTTACGTGCATGGACATGTTTAAATAAAAAAAGTCCCTACACGCAAACAATTGCATGCAGGGACGTTAAGTTGCAAACTAACGCGGTACCACCCAGCTTGAAGATGTCATCCACCTTCCACTTCATTCAGCCGCCTTTATCGCAGGCGCGCACGTCTAAGCTCCAAGTACGTAATTCGTCTCTACATTATGACCAGTTTTCACCAACCACCGGCTCTCTAAACAGGGAATATAGACACTACTGCAAACTCTTCATCACCAGAAAACTATAAACATAATTTTATACGATTCTTTTTCAAAGTCAATAACTATGTTCGTGCCAAAACAATATGTGCTATAATAGACAAGATTTTAGGAGGTCGATACATTGAAAGATTGGATTGAAAAAATCAATGCAAAGATCGATGAATTACTTGAACAAAAATGGATGAAGAAATTACGTATTTCAGGTAGTGTTACCTGGAACTTATTTTTACTATTTTTAGTCTTTGCATTGGTTGGCACTGTATTTGTCGGTTCAGTTGGAGCTGGTTATTTTGCTTCTCTTGTCAAAGAAGAACCATTACGCTCAAAACAAGAGTTAAGGGATCAAATTTTTAGCTATGAAGAAACCAGTGAGATTTATTTTGCCAACGATATTTATATTGGGAAATTAAGGACAGATTTAGATCGACGTGAAACTTCGCTTAGCAATGTTGCACCAGAGGTCGTGAATGCTGTTCTGGCAACAGAAGATGAATATTTTCGAGAGCATAACGGAATTGTTCCTAAAGCGGTTGTTCGTGGGTTATTACAAGATGTCACTAACTCTGCAACGCAAACAGGTGGTTCTACACTTACCCAGCAGCTTATTAAAAACCAAGTACTAACTAATGAAGTATCATACGAGCGTAAAGCTAAGGAAATTTTACTGGCGATGCGTTTAGAACATTTTATGACGAAGGAAGAAATATTAGAGGCTTATTTAAATATCATTCCCTATGGTCGTAACTCTTCAGGACGAAATATTGCAGGTGTTGAAACAGCTGCGGAAGGAATTTTTGGCGTAAAAGCAAAAGAATTGTCTCTTCCTCAAGCTGCGTACATAGCTGGTATTCCACAGGCACCATTTGCTTATACACCATTTACAAATACAGGTGAACTGAAAAGTGAAGAAGCTTTGAAACCAGGTATTGATCGTATGAAAACAGTACTTTATCGTATGAAAGAAGCTGGTTATATTGATGATGCACAGTATAATGAAGCGTTAAACTATGATATTGCTGCTGATTTCCGTGGGCCAGAAATGCGCGCGGAGGATCGTTATCCTTGGTTGACTTATGAGCTTGAAGCTCGTGCAAAAGATATTATTGCTGAAAAACTAGCAAAAGATGATGGGATTGACCCAGAGCGCTTAAAGTCAGAAAAGAAATTAAAGGATAAATATACGATTTTAGCAGATCGTGATGTTCGTTCAAAAGGCTATCGTATTTATTCAACCATTAATAAAGATATGTATGATGCAATGCAAAAAGCAGCAAAAGACTTCCAGTATTATGGTCATACGTATACTGGTAAAGGGAAAGACCCTGTTACTGGTGAAGAAATTGATATTGAGATGCCAGTACAGGTAGGTAGTATTTTAATAGAAAATACGACAGGTCGCATTTTAAGCTTTGTTGGTGGTCGAGACTTTAAAACCACTCAAGTAAACCATGCAACACAAGCTTATCGTTCTAACGGTTCTACAATGAAACCATTACTTGTTTATGGACCTGCCATTGAGTATGGCGTAATCGGTGCGGGTAGCCCATTAGTTGACGTGAAATTCTCAGTCGGTTCTTGGAGTCCAAGTAACTATATTACGAGTGATGAGCGAGGTCTTATCCCAGCACGTGAAGCTTTAGCAGATTCTCAAAACATTTCAGCACTACGTTTATATAATGATATTATTAGTAGACGCCCTGCAGATTTGTTAGTAAAAATGGGATTCTCAAAATTACATCCCGATGATTTTACTAACCTAGCAACTGGGATCGGCGCTTTAAGAGAAGGAACTACTGTTGAAGAAAATACAAATGCCTTTGCTACCTTTGCAAATGGTGGCCAATTCATTGACGCTTATATGATTGATCGAATTGAAGACCAAGAAGGTAATATTGTTTACCAACATGAAGTAGAACCTGTTCAAGTATTTAGCCCAGAAACATCTTATATCGTGACAGATATGTTACGTGATGTTCTCACTAAAGGAACAGGGACAATGGCACGAAATACATTAAAGTTCTCTTCTGATTTTGCTGCAAAAACAGGGACTTCTCAAGAATATAAAGATGTTTGGTTAGTTGGTTATAACCCTAATGTATCTCTTGGTGTTTGGATGGGTTACGATCAACCTCGTACACTTTATGCATTTAACAATACCTATTTACAGCCAAGCGTTCGGGTGAATAAGCTATGGGGTACTTTAATGAATGCCGTTTACGATGCGGACCCTCAGCTAATTGACCCACCAACAAGCTTTAAGGCGCCTAAAAATGTTGTGACTGCGTCATTCTGTGGCATTTCCGGCATGGCCCCTTCTGCAGCTTGTGCTAGCGCAGGTCTTGTACGCTCAGATTTATTTAATGCGAAAGTATTTTTACCCTCACAACCTGATGATAGCTTAGCCTCTTCAAGTGTTGTGACGATTAAAGGAAAAACTTATAATGCGTTGCCAAATACACCAGCCGAGTTTGTAAAAGCAGGTGGCGCAGGCATTAATCAAGACTTTATTAAACGAATGTTAGGTAGACTTGGCGGGAACCCTGCTAGTCTGTTACCAAAGAATTCTACATTGTCGAATTCATCTGTATCAGCTGTTGATTTCCCAGCAGATGGTAGCCCTCCAGCAGCTGTCTCAGCTTCAGTAAATGGCTCTACATTATCATGGTCAGAGTCATCGAATGATGTTGTTGGTTATCGTATCTACAACGTTACGAATGGCGGTAATACACTTGTAACGTCCGTACTAGAGTCAACACAAAGCATTACGGTTGCTAGTGGACAAGCTTATGTAGTGGTCGCTGTAGATATTACAGGTTTAACATCACCACACTCCAATGTTGTGTCTACTGGCGGTAGTGAAAACGAACCTGACCCAGAGGAAAACGACCAAGAACCAATACCACCTACAACGCCACCTACTAATGGCAATGGTAATGGTTCGGGTAGTAACGGCAATGGCTCCAATAACGGGAACGGGTCTGGTAATAACGGCAATGGCTCCAATAACGGTGATGGTTCTGGTAGCAACGGCAATGGCTCCAATAATGGAAATGGATCCGGAAGCAATGGTGATGGATCTGATAACCCTGGAGATGGCACAAACGGAGGAGACAATGGTAATACCACTACTCCAACTGAAACGTCAAGGCGCTAATCCATTATGCCTTAGCAAGCATTTGTAGTAGATAATCAATTAAACAGACTTACTGCATTTTACTTATGAATTGTAGTTAGTCTGTTTTTTTGTCATTATTAAGAGGACTACTATTTTGAAGGGGTGAAAATATATGAACATATTGATTTTAGGAGGCACGCGTTTTTTTGGAAAAAAGCTAGTTGATCTTTGTATTCAAAATGGACATAATGTAACGATTTTAACACGTGGTCAAAGTGGCAATCCCTTTGGTACACATGTTAAGCAATTAGTAGTAAATCGTAATGATCGTGATGCTTTAGAACAGGCACTAGCCAATACAACATGGGACATTGTCTATGATAATATTTGCTATGCGCCCAACGAGGCACAAGCGATTTGCGAGATATTAAAAGGGAAAACGAAAAAGCTGGTCTTTACTTCTACTCTTTCAACCTATGAGGTAGATGGTAAAATGAAAAAGGAAGAAGACTTTGATCCATACCAGTATCAAATTCGCATGGGACATCAAGAGCAATTTTCTTATGGAGAAGGAAAACGACAAGCGGAGGCAGTATTATTCAAAGAAGCTTCATTCCCAGTCGTAGCTGTACGTTTCCCAATTGTGATGGGTGAAGATGATTATACTCGACGTTTACATTTCCACGTTGAACATATTTTACAGAATCAGCCGATTACTTTACCGAACATTGATGCAAAGATGAGTTATATTACAGATGAAGAAGCAGCTGAATTTTTATACTTTGCGGGTGTTACTCCTATTGAGGGACCATACAATGCTACCGCATCAGGGGCAATGTCTCTCAAAGATCTAATTGCTCTAATCGAAGAAGCGAGTGGTCAGCGCGCAAAAATTTCCCTCATTGGTGGTGATGAGGAATCACAGTCTCCTTATGGGGTGCCTGCTGATTGGTATATGTCCAATGCAAAGGCCGAGAAGGCAGGATTTACGTTTAGTCAGCTTGAAGATTGGCTACCAAAATTAGTGACAACATTAGTAAAACAGCTACAGTAGCATTTATAGCGCAAAGAATCTACTAGATACTAGCAGATTCTTTGTTCATTCCTAATTTCAAAGGGATTTTTGCCGCTGGTGCCTCACTTTCATTGCTTAAGTGTATCACGGTAATATGTTCTTTAAAATAGTTACTGCTTTATCAATCTCTTCCTTTGTGACCGTTAATGGAGGCAAGAGACGAATAACTGTTGGCCCTGCCCCTACTAATAAAAGACCACTTTCTTCCGCTGCCGCGATATAAGGCGCTATTTCCGTGTCCCCACAGCCAATCCCTAACAAGAGACCCTGACCTTGAACAGTATAGCTAGAAGGTAAATGAGACCTTAGTTGTGCCACAAAATAGGCAGATATTTCTCGTACATGCTGTAAAAAATCCGGCTCAAACACATGATTCAAAACAGCTTGTGCCACATTCATCGCAAGAGGGTTTCCACCAAATGTTGTACCATGTGTTCCTGGACTAAATGTAGCATGAAGCTCAGCAGTTCCGAGCATTGCACCAACAGGGAAACCACCACCTAAGCCTTTTGCCAAAGTTATGATATGTGGCTTTAATACCGTTTGTTCAAATGCATAGCGTGTTCCTGTTCGCCCAATGCCCGTTTGCACTTCATCAACAATTAGTAGTATACCTTGCTCCTCACAGACTTTTGCAATAGCTGCTGCAAATTCTGCCGATACACTATTAACGCCACCCTCTCCCTGAATCATTTCTAACATTATAGCTGCCACAGAATCATCAACGGTTGCTTCAAGTGTAGCAGCATCATTAAAGGGCAAAATCGAAAATTTTTCTACGAGTGGTCCAAAGCCATTATGTACTTTGCCTTGACCTGTTGCAGACATTGCTCCAAAGGTACGACCATGGAATGATTTTTCAAATGTAATAATATGATGTTTGCCTGTATGCTTACGAGCTAATTTAATGGCCGCTTCATTAGCCTCAGCCCCGCTATTACAAAAAAAGGCATGTGAAAAGTGTGTATTAGCAATTAATTTTTCTGCCACCTTTTCCTGACCTGGTATTTCAAAAAGATTTGAAATATGCCATAGCTTTTCGCTTTGCTCTTGAAGTGCCTGTACAACGGCTGGATGAGCATGTCCAAGACTCACCACAGCAATGCCACTAGTAAAATCCAAGTATTGCTTCCCTGTTGAATCCTCAACAATTGTCCCCTGACCTTTGACAATTTGTGCACGACGCTTGCCGTAATTCTCAAATAAAACACTCATCTTATCATCTCCACTATCATTTAAAATAGTTTCTTTCAACAACTATACTTCTCAAGCTATCCTATTTAGAACACTAGGAAGAAAGAAGTTCACTTGTGGCTACAATTGTTGTACCAATTAAAGTTGCACCTACGATTTGTACAGAAGGAATCCCTGCCCGTAAACAGTCAATCGCTCCTTGCACTTTCGGAATCATTCCACCGTAAATATGGCCCTGCTCTGTCCATTGATCTATAAGACTAGGTGTAGCTATTGCTTGATATTCATCTTCAATACGGATACCACTCACATCCGTCACGAGTAGTAAGCTATCTGCTCCGACGGCTAAAGCAATTTCACTGGCTACCGTATCGCCATTAATATTAAGAGCCTGACCTGCTTCGGTGGCACCTACGCAGGCAATAACAGGTACAATCCCTACACCCATTAAAGCTTCCAATAAGGATGTATTGATATTTTTAATAGCTCCGACATAGCCATAAGTCTCTTGATCTAAAAAATCTACGACCATCAACTGACCATCAAAGCCATTTAATCCGATGGCTGCTATACCAGCTGTTGTTAACTCATGAACTAATGCAGTGTTTACTTGCCCTATTAGGGTCGATTGGACAACTTTAATTGCAGCCTCGTTCGTGACACGTATTCCATTTAATGTATGTGATTGTATGCCTTGGACAGCTAATTCTCGATTTATGGCTGGCCCACCTCCGTGGGTAATAATCAGCTGTACTCCACTCTCTTGTAATCTTTTAAAATTATCAAAGAAAGCCTCATTTAAACCTTCCAGTGTACTGCCCCCAAGCTTAATGACCATACGTTTATGAGCGGTATGATGCATTGATTTGAACATAGTCATATGTTAAGTCACATCCCCAAGCATGCCCCTTACCATCACCCACACCAAGGGACACATAGATTTTTACTTCATGCATTTTTAATATTTGAATTAACTCATCCTCAGAAAAAGGAATTGGTTCACCGTTTTCTACCATAGTAGCACCACCGATTTGGATGGTAATTTTATCTGGATCAACTGTTGCGCCACTATACCCTACTGCTGCAATAATACGCCCCCAGTTAGCATCACAGCCGAAAACAGCAGTCTTTACAAGTGGTGAACCAACGACTGTTTTTGCAATTTTACGTGCCTCCTCGTCTGAAATTGCACCAACAACTTCCACTTCGATAAGCTTCGTTGCTCCTTCACCATCTTTGGCAATCATTTTTGCTAAATCTTCCGCTACTGTTTGCAAAGTGTAAAAGAAATTTTGCCAATCTGGATGCTCTGGTGTTAAAGAATTATTCCCTGCCAAGCCATTAGCCAATATTACCACTGTGTCATTAGTGGACGTATCCCCATCAACTGTAATAGCGTTAAATGTTAAATTAGTAATAGTCGATAAAGCTGCTTGCAACACCTCAGATTCAATATTGGCATCTGTTGTAATAAAGCCTAGCATTGTGGCCATATTAGGTTCGATCATACCTGAACCTTTTGCTACACCTGCAACAATAACTTCCTTGCCATCCACAGTTGTACTATAGCTTGTGTTTTTCATGACGGTATCTGTTGTCAAAATAGCCTGTGCAAAGTCAATCGCACTTTCTAAATTGTCCTTTGGCTCTAACTGTAGAATACCGTTTGCTACTGGCTCTAATTTCATCATTTCTCCAATAACACCCGTCGAGCAAACTCCCACCAAATTTGGTGCAATCCCTAATTTTTCCGCAGCTAGCGCTTGCATTGTTTGGGCATCTTTTACACCTTGTTTACCTGTACAAGCATTCGCATTGCCTGAATTGACGATCATCGCTTGCATTTTCTTAGTTGCATAAACAACTTCCTTCGTAACTTTTAATGGTGCTGCTTGCACAGCGCTTGTAGTAAAAACACCCGCAACACTTGCTGGGACTTCACTTACCAAAAGGGCTAAATCCTTTTTCTTATGCTTTAAACCACAGTGTAATCCAGCTGCCTTAAAGCCTTTTGGTGAAACAATATTTTTACTTGATAATTTTTTCATTAGAGTCGTTGAAGTGGTAACTGTCATCCGAAATTCCTCCTTAGATTAATAAATAAGAGAAGCATACAGTTTCCTGCATGCTGTTAAATAAAGAACGGTACGACATCTAGCCCTGTCGTTTGGGGTAAGTCAAATTGCACATTCATATTTTGGATAGCTTGCCCTGCTGCTCCTTTGACAAGGTTATCAATTACACTAACAATTGTAGCGCGATTTGTACGGGGATCTACTTTCGCTAGAATGTCACAATAATTTGATCCCTTGACACGATTTGTCCCTAAACTAGATGCATCCGTAACGATTCGAACAAATGGGTGATTCTCATAGGTTGCCTGTAAGCAAGTGATCAATTGCGACTCTGTAATTCCCTGCATTACTGGTGCATAGGAGGTCGCCAAAATTCCCCTAGTCATTGGAACCAGATGCGTATTAAAAGTAACCTTTGTATCTGCTTGTGCAAACATGGAAAGTGCCTGTTCAATTTCGGGAATATGTTGATGTGTATTTACTTTATAGATCGAAAAATTCTCATTTGTCTCACTAAAATGGGTAGTTTGTGAGGGCTTATTGCCTGCTCCTGAAATGCCACTCTTTGCATCAATAACTAGAAAACTAGGATCAATCAAACGTTCTTTTACAAGTGGTAGTAAGGATAATAAAACTGCTGTTGGGTAGCAACCCGGATTAGCAACGAGTGTTGCTTGACGTATAAGCTCTGCATTCCATTCTGTTAAACCATATACACTTTGTTGAACACTATGGAACGGTGCAGCTTTTTTGCCATACCAGGTTTCATAGCTTGCTAGATCTTTTAACCGAAAATCACCAGATAAATCGATTAGCTTTGGTCCTTTCCCAACCAAAGGCGGTAATAGCTCACTTGTCACTCCAGATGGTGTACTCGTAAAAACAACATCGAATTTTTCTAAAGTGTCATACGCTATCTTTTGTAACGGTGTATCAGCTATCCTAACAAGATGACCAAATTTCGAAGAAAATTGGACACCCTCTTCTGAAGAAGTAAATAAATCAATTCGTTCCACAGCTGGATGATTATGTAAAAATCGAATAAGTTCTAGACCACCATATCCAGTTGCTCCAACAATACCTACTTTCACTGCACTCACCTCTGAAATAAGTTAAAAATAGTATACGTCTGCATATTTATTAAGTCAACTGAATTTTTATTTAATTCATTGTTTTTTTGAAACAGATAATATTTCACCTACTCTCACTTCTATACTATTGTAAAAACAGAAAAAAGAAGGCAAGAATCCTTTCGCCCATCGAATGAATCCCTGCCTTCTTTTTATGCACATGTTGTATAAATATCAATTGATGTTTTAGATAATTAATTAATCTTCCATTGTTGATAAATCACCAGTTGGTAAATTTAATTCCCAAGCTTTCAAAACACGACGCATAATCTTACCACTACGTGTTTTTGGCAATTTATCTTTAAATTCTATTTCACGTGGTGCTGCATGTGCAGATAAACCTTTTTTAACAAAATCACGTATATCTTCAATTAATGCATCAGAAGGTTCAACCCCTTCTCGTAAGGATACAAAGGCTTTAATGATTTCGCCTCGCACCGGATCTGGTTTCCCGATAACACCTGCTTCAATTACATCCGGATGCTCAAGTAGCTTACTTTCTACTTCAAAAGGTCCTACACGTTCACCAGCCGTCATAATGACATCATCCACACGCCCCTGGAACCAGAAGTAACCTTCATCATCCATATAGGCAGAATCTCCAGAAACGTACCATTCTCCTTTCAGGAAATAAGACTCATAACGCTCTGGGTTTCCCCAAATTTGGCGCATCATGGCAGGCCAACCACGACGAATAGCTAGATTCCCCATTGTAAATGGTGGTACCTCATTGCCTGCATCATCTACAATCGTTGCATGAATACCAGGAAGAGGTTTCCCCATTGAACCTGGCTTAATATCCATCGAAGGATAATTACAAATCATATGTGCTCCCGTCTCTGTCATCCACCATGTATCATGTATACGATGACCTAGTTCCTCTACTCCCCAGCGAATAACTTCTGGATTTAACGGCTCACCAACAGACAGCACATGGCGTAAAGATGTTAGATCATAGCTTTCAAGCAAGCCACTACCTGCCCCCATCAGCATACGGAACGCTGTTGGTGCACTATACCACACTGTCACACTATAATCTTCAATAGCCTGATACCATGCTTGTGGTGAAAATCTTCCTCCGACGATTAGCATTGTTACACCGTTTAACCACGGACCAAAAATGCCATAGGCTGTTCCTGTAACCCATCCAGGATCGGCTGTACACCAATAAATATCATCTTCACGTAAATCAAGTACCCATTGCGTCGATTGATATTGCTGAATCATAGCATTATGGACATGCAATACGCCCTTTGGAGCACCTGTTGATCCAGAGGTATAGTGAAGAATCATCCCATCTTCTCTGTCTACCCACTCTATATCAAAATGAGCTGAAGCTTCTTTTAAATGTTTAGTAAAGTCTAGGATTTGAGCTGTTTCCTCAATGCCCTCCCCTACTAAAAAGATATGCTCCAATTTAGGTAATTTAGCTAAGGGTACACGTTCAAGTAAAGCGGGTGTCGTGACTAATACTTTCGCCTCACTATCAGCAAGTCGATCATACACGGCACCTTCCATAAAAGCTTCAAACAATGGTCCAACAATAACCCCCATTTTCAACGCACCTAATAATGAAAAATAAAGCTCAGGTGAACGAGGCATAAAAATAAATAAACGATCACCTTTCTGCAGATTAGTAGTCGTTTTAAAAACGTTTGCTGCTTTGTTTGTTAACCTTTTCATTTCATTAAATGAATATGCCTCTTTCCGTTTACCATCATTAAAATACAATGCCACCTTATTTTTGCGGTGTGTTTCGGTATGGCGATCAATGGCCTCATATGCCATATTCACTAAACCTGTTTCGCTCCAACTAAATGCCTTTTCCGTATCTGCCCAATTATGAGATTCTGCCACTTCTTCATAATTCGTTAAATGGTGTTGACCAGGTAAAGCCATTAACTTCTCCTTCATTTTCATCCCCATGAAAATACCCCTTTCTTTGCTTTTGTTTTTGACTAAATTTCAACAATCCCCCCTGTTGAAAATCAGAGAATTTTTCAAAAGCAAAATTGATATGTAGCATTTGTTATATAACAGTTATCCGTAGTATTAATGGTCGAATCCCTAATGGCACTACTTTTATCTGTTAAATAACAGAAGCAATATAATCTTATTTTACACGAATTAGGATGGATTGTCTCAATATTTTTATTTTTCCAAAAATACAGGTATATTTTGCAAAAATAAGCGTTTTTACGCAAGAAATCAGCTATAATGGAATTATTAAACTCAGGTGGTGTAATTATGGAACATAAAAAAACTTTTTTTTCTGTCACAAAGGAAACAAAGCATGGTACTGTGTATGTGGAAGGACCTGTGCCTCCAGAAAAATTAGCTACATATTCATTCCATGAAGGCTTGGTTGCCTTCAGACCTCCAAAACAGCAACAGCAGGCCCTTATAGAAATTGCTGGACTACCCGAAGGCCGAATTATTATTATTCGAAACCAAGATATTATTGTAGGCTATGTTACCTATCTTTACCCCGATCCACTTGAACGATGGGCAGAAGATCGTATCGATGACATGATTGAATTAGGTGCCATTGAAGTCATTCCAGACTACCGTGGTACTGGTGCTGGGAAGGCACTACTAGCCGTTTCATTTATGGGGGATGAAATGGAAGATTATCTTGTGATTACTACCGAGTACTATTGGCATTGGGATTTAAAAGGAACTGGTTTAAATGTTTGGGATTACCGCAAAATGATGGAGAAAATGATGAGCTCTGCTGGTTTCGAATATTTTGCAACAGATGATCCTGAAATTACATCACATCCAGCCAATTGCCTGATGGCACGCGAAGGAAAACGGGTGCCTCCTGAGACAATGGAAAGATTTGATAGACTTCGTTTTAGAAATCGTTTCATGTATTAAAACTAATACAAAGGGGATGCTTATATGATTGTAGAAGAAATTATGAATGATAAGCCTTATACATTAGCTCCTACCAATACAGTGCAGGAGGCACTAAAGTTAATGCGTGAAAAGAAAGTTCGTCATTTACCAGTTGTAGATGATGAACAACACGTTTTAGGAGTAATTACTGAACGAGATATTAAAGAGGTCTTGCCCTCATCTTTGCAGGATGAACCAAACTCTCCTATTTTTAATGCAAAAGTAGAGGATATTATGGTGAAAGACCCCCTTATAGGTCATCCACTAGATTTTGTTGAAGAGGTAGCACTGACGTTTTACGAATCAAAAATAGGCTGTTTACCTATCGTCTCTGGTGGAAAATTGGTAGGCATTGTTACCACAACAGATTTACTCTATACATATATAGAGCTGACTGGTGCTACAGAGCCTGGGTCAAAAATCGAGATTCGGGTATCCGATACACCGGGAGTTTTATTTGAAATTACAAAAATATTTCATCAACATCATGCCAATGTTCAAAGCGTCTTAGTTTATCCTGACTCTGAAAATACACAAAACAAAATTTTAAGCGTCCGAGTAAAAACACTAAATCCTTTAGCAATGATTGAAGATCTACGCAAAGAGGGCTTTGATGTCCTATGGCCAAATTTACCAGGTGTTTCACTATAATGAAAAAGGCTGTATTCGTTTACTCGCCAGAACAACTCGGATATAAATTTTCAGATACACATCCTTTCAATCATAAACGCTTGACGCTAACTATGGATTTACTAAAAAATATTAATGCTCTCGATGATGTAGATATTGTACCAGCACGTGTTGCAACGGAAGAAGAACTATTGCTTGCACATGATTCAAAATATATAGATATCGTAAAAAAAGCAGGGCATGGTGAATTATCAGAAGCACAATGTGAAAGCTACGGGATTGGCACTGAAGATACCCCCATTTTTGAAAATATGCATGAAGCAAGTGCACAGCTAGTTGGTGGAACTTTAACCGCTGTTGATTATGTAATGGAAGGAAAAGCCGAACACGCCCTTAACCTTGGTGGAGGACTCCATCATGGTTTCCGTGGTCGTGCATCAGGTTTTTGTATTTACAATGATAGCACAGTGGCTATTCGTTACTTACAGGAAAAGTACAACGCTCGTGTACTTTATGTAGATACAGATGCCCATCATGGGGATGGTGTCCAATGGAGCTTTTATGAGGATCCTAATGTTTGTACACTGTCCATACATGAAACTGGTCGTTATCTATTCCCTGGAACCGGAAATATTACTGAGCGTGGCAATGGTCAAGGCTATGGAACCTCCTTTAATTTTCCAATGGATGCATTTACTGAGGATGAAAGTTTTCTAGAGATCTATGAACAGTCAATGCGAGAGATTTTTGAATTTTTCAAGCCAGATGTTGTATTAACGCAAAATGGGGCAGATGCACATTATTTTGATCCATTAACACATTTACATGGAACAATGAATATTTATCGCGAAATTCCTAAGCTAGCTCATCAATTAGCACATGAATATTGTGATGGTCGATGGATTGCAGTGGGTGGCGGTGGCTACGATATTTGGCGAGTGGTGCCCCGTGCCTGGTCCATGTTATGGTTGGAAATGACTGACCAAGTGTTACCAATGGGGCCACTCCCTCAAGCATGGTTGGATCGCTGGCAACCAGAAGCCCCTGTTCCTTTTATTCCAACATGGGAGGACCCGATGCCTTTATATGAGCCAATTCCGCGTAAAGCAGAAATAGAGGAAAAGAATGCTCAAATGTTAGCCAAATCGCTACATATTATTCGGAATGAAAGACGGGATTAATTTCTTGGCCTCACGATATTCGTGGGGCTTTTTAAATTAGATTAATGCTTTTGGTCTTTTGGTCGTATATCCATCAATTCTTTTGTTCTATCCCTCATTTTTGAAACGCTATCCTCTATTTTTGACGTTCCTTCCAGTAAAAAAACACGCAAATCCTTCATAAGCGATTTACGTGTTAGGTATCATTATTTACTTTTGACAGATT
The DNA here is from genome assembly GCF_052928325.1 of Lysinibacillus sp. BSL11. Classification (NCBI taxonomy): domain Bacteria; kingdom Bacillati; phylum Bacillota; class Bacilli; order Caryophanales; family Bacillaceae; genus Lysinibacillus; species Lysinibacillus sp. BSL11. The sequence goes on from NZ_JAVGCX010000010.1 coordinate 104,464, forward strand.
GTCGATGCTCAATACGGTGTGGTAAAATAACCGATTCGTCCTCAACAGTTTCCTTGCTCATTAATTTTGTCAGCAGACGCATTGCAACAGCTCCAATATCGTAAAGCGGTAGCGCGACACTTGTTAACTGTGGGCGAACCATTCGTGCTAACTTTGAGTTCTCAAAGCTGATAACTTCAATATCTTCTGGAACATTTTTGCCCGCATCTTGTGCGCCATGAATTAAACCGATGGCCAGTTCGTCACTTCCTGCAAAATAAGCTGTTGGTGGCTGTTCAAGAGCAGATAAAATTTCCCATGCCTCTAAGCCCATATCATAGCTGGACTCTTCTGCAGCAATTAATGCTTCATCTATTGGTAAACCAGCATCCTGCAATGCTTTCTTATAGGCTGCTAGCTTGAATTTTCCGTTAATTGTATACGAAAGTGGACCCGTTACGAAACCAATGCGTGTATGTCCATTTTGAATTAGTAAAGATATCGCTTCATAAGCCGCCTGGAAATAGTCAATATTAACAGTAGCTATTGTTTGCGATTCATCTACAGAACCTGCTAATACAATTGGGACCGGAGAATGATCCATTGTTTGTTGCATCTTTTCTGTTACTTCATCACTCATCATCACAATACCATCTACTTGTTTTCCAAGCATTGTATCCAGTAGCTGTAACTCTTTATCTTCATGTTGATCTGAGTTGGCTAAAATAATATTGTAACGATACATTGTGGCAATATCCTCTACACCACGAGCCAGCTCTGCATAAACATTGTTTGCAATATCTGGGATAATCACGCCAACTGTTGTTGTTTTCTTACTTGCTAATCCACGCGCTACAGCGTTTGGACGGTATTCTAATCGTTCAATTACTTCTAGTACTTTTTTTCGTGTTGCTGGTTTTACGTTTTGATTACCATTGACTACACGAGAGACCGTTGCCATAGAAACATTTGCTTCTCTTGCAACATCATAAATTGTAACAGTCATCGTACGTGCCTCCCTTTTTTCCTATTATAGCCTTATCATACGATAATTTTCATATTATTTTCAAGAAGAACTACGTAAAAACCAAGTACTAATAGTCCTATTCTAGACATTATTTTGTCACGATATAACAAACACCGCCTGCCGAAGTAAGCAAGCGGTGTTCGCTGTTAACAATTAAGCATGAATTTCATGATTTTTCATGAATTTTTGTAGTGTTTCATAGAATGCGTCAAATGTTGGGATGTCCATTTGTTGTTGTGAGTCAGACAATGCAACAGATGGATCTGGATGCACTTCTGCCATGACGCCATCAGCACCGATGGCAATCGCTGCTTTTGCACATGGTAATAATAAATCACGACGCCCTGTTGAATGCGTAACATCTACGAATACTGGCAAATGCGTTTCTTGTTTTAAAACTGGTACGGCTGAAATATCTAATGTATTACGAGTTGCTTTTTCATAAGTACGGATACCACGTTCACAAAGGATAATGTTTTCATTTCCTTTAGACATAATGTATTCGGCAGCATGAATGAATTCATCAATTGTTGCAGCTAAGCCTCGTTTTAATAATACAGGTTTATTTGTTGCACCTGCTGCTTTTAATAATTCAAAGTTTTGCATATTACGTGCACCAATTTGGATGACATCAATATAATCCAATGCTTCCTCTAAATGACCTGGTGTCACGATTTCTGTAATAACACCTAAACCATATTCCTCGGACACACGTTTTAAGATTTTCAGACCTTCTAATCCAAGACCTTGGAAGTCATAAGGAGAAGTACGTGGCTTATAAGCACCACCACGAATTAACTTTTCGCCTTTTGCTTTAATAGAAGCGGCAACTGCTGCTACTTGCTCATAAGACTCAACCGCACAAGGACCGAATACGAAAGATGGTTTTCCTTGTCCAATTAATTCACCATTGATATTAATAATTGTATCTTCTGACTTCTTCTTACGAGATACAAGCAACTCTTTCTTTTTATCAGCTTCAAGTTGTTTTAAAGCTGTTTTAAAGATTTGCTTAAATATATAATCAACCGTCATTTGGTTTAATGGACCTTGATTGTGTTCTTTAATAAGATCAAGCATGTGTCTTTCACGCAGCGGATCATAGCGATTCACACCTTGTTTTTCTTTAATTTTACCGATTTCATCAACTACAGCTGCACGCTCATTAATTAGACGAAGAATTTCTAAGTTTAAACCGTCTATTTGACTACGTAAGCTTTCTAAATCTTTTTGGCTCATGCTTTCTTGCTCCTCTCCTCATGACAGACACTTTCAGAACTCTGAAATGTATGTTACATTTTTAGATAATAGCATTATTATAATCAATGTTGTTCAGAATGTCACGCATTTTTAATTTAGCGCTTCAACTCGCTAAATTATTTTCAAGTATGACGCGAAAGGAAGCGATTACATTGAGTTCTAAACTATTCGCACTTGATATTGGCACTCGCTCTGTGGTCGGGATTATTCTCCAAGAAGAAAATGACCATTTTCATGTGGAAGATATTTTAGTAAAAGAGCATAAAGAACGTGCCATGGTAGATGGACAAATACATAATGTCATGTATGTGGCAGAATTAATTAATGAAATAAAACGTGAACTTGAAGAGAAACATGGACCTCTCACAAAGGTAAGTGTCGCTGCAGCAGGTCGATCTTTGAAAACTGAACAAGCTAGTGTGACCATCAATATACGTAATCGACCCATTTTTACTGAAGAAGATATTAGTCGCTTGGAACTTCAGGCTGTTCAACAAGCACAGCAGCAACTCTTGCAACAAAAAGAGGATGCAAAAATTAGCCACTATTATTGTGTAGGTTACTCAGTCCTGTATTATCGCTTGGATGGCGAGGAGATTGGAAGCCTGTTGGATCAACAAGGGGATGAAGCCCAAATCGAAGTGATAGCAACATTTCTACCTCGGGTGGTGGTGGAATCATTGATTGCTGCTCTTAAACGAGCTGATTTAGAGATGGAAGCATTGACGTTAGAACCGATTGCTGCCATTAATGTGCTGATTCCTCCAACGATGCGTCGCTTAAATGTGGCACTTGTTGATATAGGGGCAGGGACATCAGATATTGCCATTACGGATAAAAGTACAGTTGTAGCTTATGGCATGGTCCCTACAGCTGGCGATGAAATAACAGAAGCTTTAAGCGACCACTATTTGCTAGACTTCCCTGTAGCTGAAGAGGCTAAACGTCAGCTACAAACCTCTGAAGAGATATTGATTCAAGATATTTTAGGCTTTGATCAGTTCTATCCCAAAGAAGAGGTTTTTTTAGCTATTGAGCCTGCAGTGAAACAGTTGGCGAAGTCTATCGGAGAAGAAATTTTACGACTCAATAACCGAGTAGCACCCAAAGCCGTTATGCTGGTTGGTGGAGGTAGTTTAACACCCAACCTTACTACAGAACTAGGTCAAGTTCTAAATTTACCAGCTAATCGTATTGCTGTTCGAGGCATTGATGCTATTCAAAACTTAACAAAAGAAGAACATATAAAAGCCTCACCTGAATTAGTCACACCTATTGGTATTGCCATTGCTGCTAAAAAGATGCCGATTCAATATATGAGTTTAACAGTCAATAATCAAGTGGTACGTCTTTTTGAACTAAAAGAAATGACTGTGGCTGATGCCTTTCTAGCTGCAAATATTCGCGCAAAGCAATTATATGGAAAACCAGGACATGGGCTATCTATCAGTGTCAACGGACAGGACATTTTTATACCAGGCGGACATGGTCAGCCTGCTGAAATATTGGTAAACGGGCAACAGGCATCTACAAAAAGCCTGATTAAAACTGGAGATGCCATTCAGTTAATAGAAGGCCAAGATGGGCAACAGGCGACGGCTACAGTAAGAGATCTTATAGATGATGCAGCAATAAAGACAGTGACAATTCAAAACACCCAATATGTGATTGAGCCGAAAATTACTGTCAATAACTCTTCTGCATCACTCGATACCGTTTTAAATGATCGTGATATCGTCGTTTTTGATATTGCCGAAACAATTGAGGATGTCTTTAAAATCACTAATAATTGGCATTTGTTAAAACAATTTGAGTCCTATACGATTCAAGTGGATGGACAACCTTTATATTTACCAGAATTTTCCCCTCAGCTAATGATTAATGGAAAAGTAGCAAAATTGAGCTATGCTGTACAAAATGGAGATGTGATAAGCTTCCAACAACCATCTCTACCAACAGTACAACACATCGCAGACCAAATGAATCTTTTGCTAGAGGATAAAATCATTATTCATTTCCAACAGGAAGTTTTGGAACTAAAGAAGACTGCAAATGAAGCAATTGTTAATAAAATGGTTGTATCACCACAGTCCACTGTACACAATGGAGCGACTTTAATATTTAAAGAAAAGGATCGCAGTCGTTGGATTTATCAAGATGTTTTCCGATTCTCTAATTGGCAGCTACCAAGCAACTTTAAGGGGAATTTTACAATTTTAAGAAATGGCCAGACAGCGAGCTTTGATACAGAGATATTTGGTGGTGATCAATTAGAAATAATATTAGAATCTACACCTATCATTTAAAAAAAGGGATACGTTACAACTTTATCTTGTAACGTATCCCTTTATATTATGCATTATGCACGAACTTCTTCATTTGTTTCTTCTTTTTGATCTGCGTTTTCTGTCGTTTCTTCGGCTTTTGGTTCCTCACTTGGAATGTAATCCTCTAATGGTTCTTCCCCTTCAAAGGAAACCGTACCATCATCAAAAACAGTTGGTGCTTTTGCGGTTTTTAGTGTTTTTACTTTCTCTACTAATTGTGTAGATTGCTCTTGAATTTGTTTAGAAAGTTGAACTGTTTTATCTTTTGCAGTTGTCGAGAAGTCTGCACTCTTATCTTTTAGCTGAACAGCTTGTACAGCCACATCACTGCGTAAATCTTTTCCTGATTTTGGAGCTAACAGTAGACCTGCAGCAGCCCCTACGATTCCACCAACTAATGCGCCAATCACAAAATCCTTCATGTTAACACGCTCCTCTTCATAAATCGAGTCTTGTGGATGATAAAGCTGAGGCAAAGAACTTTCAAGCTGCTGTTCCTTTACTTCGTTAAAATTTGGCTTTTGAGTTGTCATGCAACAATTCCTCCCCATCTAATTATCAAATTTGTCTAGACTGGTTGTCCATCTACTTTCACAGATGCATCTTCAACTTATATGTCTAAGACTTTATTTTTATTCAGCCAGCATAGAATACTCACTGAATAATTATCATTTTTTACGACCCCATTTTCTTTTTGGTGTTTCTTCTACTTGCACAGTTTCAAATGCATAGGCATCTGGTGATACCGATTCCTGCTCGATGATTTTGCGTTTTTTCCATTTATCCGCAATCCCCATCGCAACGTTACTCCATTGTACAACTTGTGCAATTTTTTCTTCATTTTGTTCTACGCTTTTAGAAACAGAAGAAGTGATCTGCTGAACAGAATTATTTAAACCATTAACGGAGTCACCAATACCTTTAACAGCTTGAACAACTGAATTTAATTGTTCAGATTTATGTTGAATATCCTCTGCTAAGCTATTTGTTTTTGATAATAAAGACGTTGTTTCGCGTGTAATGCCTTCCATTTGGCCTTCAATCCCAGATAATGTCCCAGCTAAGCTGTTTAGGATGGATTTAAGCGAGAATAGTGTCATGCCCACGCTCACACATAAGATTAAAAAACCGATTGCAGCAATAATGGCTGCAATATACAAAATCACTTCCATAAGTTGACCTCCTGCTAGTAAATTGTCTTTACTATTACTTTCCCTATCTTCGACAAAAAAAACGGAATTCCTGCTTAAATTTGAGAAAAAACAGCTTAACCCCTACGGACTAAGCTGTTTCATTGTTTTTAAGCACGTCTTCAAAAGCATCTTGGAACTTGTGAACATCACCAGCGCCCATAAATAAGAATACTGCGCCATTATGTTTTGTTAATATATCAATTCCTTCAGTGGTAATCACTGCACTGCCTTCAATAAGTGACGCTAAATCATGAATAGAAAGTGCGCCTTGCGTTTCTCTCGCAGAGCCAAATATATCACATAAATAGGCTGTATCAGCAAGGCTCAAACTATCCGCAAAATCTTGTAAAAAAGCTTGTGTACGTGTAAATGTATGTGGTTGGAAAATCGCAACTAGCTCACGCTCAGGATATTTTTGTCGTGCTGATTGAATTGTCGCACGAATTTCCGTTGGATGGTGTGCATAGTCATCTATTAAAACATTATCCCCTATATTGGTCTCAGTAAAACGTCTTTTTACACCTTTATACGTGTGTAAACGCTCCTGAATAATATCTGGAGAAATGCCTTCATATTCACATAGCGTAATAACCGCCAATGTATTTAAAACAGCATGATCTCCAAATAATGGGATAAAGAAAGTGCTATAAAATTCATTACGTACAAAAACATCAAATTTTGTACCCTCAGTTGTTTTTTCAACATTACGTGCTTCAAAATCATTTTCGGCACCAAATCCATAATACACAACTGGTACTTTTGCTTGAATACGTTGAAGCTGTTCATCATCACCACATGCGATAATTGCTTTTTTCACTTGTAATGCTAATGATTGAAATGCAGAATATACGTCCTCTATATTAGCGAAGTAGTCTGGATGATCAAAATCGATGTTCGTCATCACAGCATAATCAGGATTATAGGCTAAAAAGTGACGGCGGTATTCACACGCCTCCATCACAAAGAAATCAGCATTTTCATGACCTGCCCCAGTACCATCACCAATTAAATAAGATGTCGGTTTATAGCCACCTACTACATGTGCCATTAAACCAGTCGTAGACGTTTTACCATGTGCACCTGTGATGGCAATGGATGTATAGTTGCCAATATATTCACCTAAAAATTTATGGTAACGAATGACTTCTACACCTATTTCTCGAGCACGTACTAATTCAGGGTGATCATCAGAAAATGCATTACCTGCGATCACTGTCATACCTTCTTTAATATTATCTGCATTAAATGTAAAAATTGGAATATTACGTTCACGTAACGGCTGCTCCGTGAAGAAATATTTATCGACATCTGAGCCCTGTACTTGTTCACCAGCATCAAATAAGATTTGAGCAAGCGAACTCATGCCAGAACCTTTAATGCCTGTGAAATGAAAAACTGTCATTAATTAAACCCCCCGGGAATTTCAATATCCCATCTATCATCTATTAGGTGTATCGTATTATTTCACGAATGGTTAGGTATTAATACCTTCACAAGTGTTAAAAAATACGTACTATTCAACACATCTTGTCTATTATAGCACTTTTTATGCATAAGGATAGATGTGTAACTTTTCTAAAAAAACTAAATTCGACGTAAATTAGATAATCTAGACGAAAACAATGCAATTCTTATTCAAACATAGTAATTAAATCTTCTTCGGTAATGTAACTTTCACGTGGCTTACTTCCTCTTGCTTCCGAAACAAAACCATGTGATTCTAACATGTCAATTAAACGAGCAGCACGATTATAGCCTATATGATACTTTCGTTGAATCAATGAGGTAGAAGCGCCACCTTGCTCATAGACAAATCGGCAAACATCTTCAAATAAATCGTCCTGTTCTGCCGACACCTCTGTTTTCTTTAATAATTCCTCTTGATCGAAAATATAATCAGGCTCACCCTGTTCACGAACATGCTCAATAATCGATTCAATTTCATCATCTGTTACAAAAGTTCCCTGTAAACGCACTGGCGCTGACATACCATTACCTAAATATAGCATATCCCCTCGACCAAGTAACCTTTCTGCTCCCTGCCCATCTAAAATGGTACGAGAATCAATTTGAGAGGAAACGGCAAAGGCAATACGTGTAGGGATATTTGATTTGATTAACCCTGTAATAACATCCACTGAAGGTCTTTGTGTTGCAACAATTAAATGGATACCACATGCACGTGCCTTTTGAGCAATACGGCAAATGGCCTCCTCTACATCTGCTGGAGACATCATCATTAAATCAGCTAGCTCATCAATGACAATTAAAATGTAAGGCAACTTCAGGCTATGTTCATTATTTTTATCTGCTATGGCGTTAAAACGTGTAATATCACGTGCACCTGCATGAGCAAATAGTTGATAGCGACGCTCCATTTCCTCAACTGCCCATTTAAGTGCAGCCGTTGCCGCCTTTACATCTGTAATGACAGGACTAACTAAATGCGGAATATGGTTAAAAGGCGCCAGTTCTACCATTTTAGGGTCGATCAGCATGAGTTTTAGCTCGTGTGGTGCAGCTTTATATAATAAACTAACCAAAATAGAATTAATACAAACGGATTTACCCGAACCTGTAGCACCAGCGATTAAGCCATGTGGCATTTTACGTAGATCTAACGTAACAGGCTTTCCAGTCAAATCAAGTCCTAATGCTGCCTCTAATGGTGAATCTGACTCAACAAAGGAGGGACTATTTGTTACCTCAGATAAGCGAACAGCTCGTGATACCCGATTTGGGATCTCAATACCGATCGAACTCTTCCCAGGAATTGGTGCTTGAATACGAATATCTTTTGCTGCTAAGGCAAGTTTTAAATCATCTGCTAAGTTTCGAATTTTACTAACCTTTGTACCATGGCTCACCGTTATTTCAAATTGAGTAACGGCAGGACCTTGCATAATCGATTCAATTTGTGCAGAAACTTGGAAATAAGATAGTGCTTCGACTAATGTGTCGCCCTGTTGCTCCATCCAATCCGTATCTTGTGTTTTTTCCTCTGGTGGCTCTAGGTATTCATCCGTAGGCTTTTGATAGACGTGAGCAGGCTTTGCTGGTAACTCAACTTCTACTTCTACTTCTACTACTTGATTCTCAACAGATTCTACTGGAGCATACTCTACAATTTCTGAAACGACTTCAGGTTCGATAGCTAGTTCTGGTTCTGACACTTGTTCCCGTTCTGAAGCTAGTTCAAGTCGTTCTGAAGCTAGTTCAAGTCGTTCTGAAGCTAGTTCAAGTTCTGGTTCTAACTCAAGCTTTGGCTCAATAGTTGCAGAAATTTCATCAGCAGTGGTTTTTTCAATTTCTATTCTTTCATTTGTTGAGATACTTGACATTGATGTAACAGGAGCCATTGTAATTACAGCAATAGGCTCTTCAGCATTGCTTTTTGTAGTGACACTTTCTACTTCATCTTTTATATCAAGTTGCACTGGACCATCTACTTGCAATTGAACATTCTCTGTCATATGGAAATCGTTGTCATCTTTTGATGGTGAAACGGACATTTCATTTGTTGTCATGCTGTCTAAGGACGATGATTTTTCTGGCATCACATCCACTAGTTTGTTTTTCTCTGTTTCCGGCTTGCTCTCTACACGTATAGGCTGATGAGCCATCTTTAATTGCTGTTGGATTCTCCATTTTTCTTTATCTGTTTTTAACATGAGTACATTAAATGGAATTCGACTTTTGTCTTCCCTCGATGCAGTATCAGGAGATTGGTCATCCATTGACGGTTGAACGACAGTAACTTCTCCAATATGGATCGTAGAATTTTCAATTTGTACTTGTTCCACAATCATTTCTTTGACATGGATTTCGGATTGATCTGCTGAAAGTTGTTGAACTGTTTGATCTTGAACAACAGCTTCCTTCTCTTGCCCTTCAAAATCCATAGCAAAAGAAGTCGTTTGAGGCACAGCTACATTTGATGACAAATTTTCCTTATCATCGTTCTCTTCAACCAACAGTTCTTCCTCAAAAATAATTGGTTCACTTACTGTCAAAATTTCTTTCGATTGAATAATCTCATGGTGTTCGGATACAACCGTTTGGTTTGTGCTAGCCGGCTCTTTTTCTTCTAGTATATTTTCATTGACATCATTTGTTGTCGCTTCTTTTAAAGGCTTTGCAACAGTTACCTTTTCAACTGCCTGTACATCGGTTTCTTGCTTCTCGTATTCCTCTTTTCTTTTATCTAATAATTCTTTGATGGGACTTGGTTTTGCAAAACCATAGACAGGTGAAGGCACATCTGTTGGAACAAATCGTTTGCGATTCTCAGGCATAATATTTTCAACTTTTTGTTCTTTTCGCTGACTCTTTTCTTTTGGTGCAGGTGCAGTCATAGGACTTATATTAGCTGTTTCATTTTGTGCATCACGAAACACTAAGCTTGCTCTTGAACGAAATTCTTGTTCTGAAGGCTGACTTTTCATCGTTGTTTTTCTACCTGTACGTTTAGAGCGATTTGCTAGTAAATCTCGAATTCCTGAAACCTCTACATCATAAACACTAGAATCGACAATATGATGATTTAAATGTTTTGGTAACGATAAATCCCCTATTTGTCCATATTCATCATCTTCCATTTGATCAAACATTTCTTTTGAGGACGTATAGGAAGCCTCACCTTCATCATCGTCAATCAAAGGAAAACGGAAAGTCTTTTGCTTAGAGATTGGTGGTTCTTTTTGTGTATGTAATTGCTCCGACTGAACTTCTCCATAATCCTCATAATATTCTTCATACTCATAGTCTTCATCTTCTTTATTAATAAATTTACTAATTTGTTTTTTAAACCAGTTCACTTCGTTTCACTCATTTCTCTTACACTTCATTTATAGCATTGTCTAGTTTTAAATTTATCAATAGCTCAATGTCTACATCAAAAAGCATACCATAAAAACGGTCTTGAAACTTGCATTTAGAGGCTCATTCTAAACAAAAAAATCGTTATGCTACTAGCATATTAGTAACATAACGATTTAGGGCATTTCACCTTGACACAAGGAATAATATCATGATAAAACCTTTAAATTTTAATAATTTCTTTTTTAAATAGGGAAATTTTTATTTAGTTGATGATTCAAAAGCACTACCTACTATAGCATCCTCTGGTAATACTAAAATTCCTTTTTCAGATGGTGCATTAGGAATCGCTAATTCACGCGCTGAACAAAGCATGCCGTAAGACTCAACACCGCGTAAATTCCCTTCTTTAATAAGCATTCCTGAAGGCATTACGGCACCAATTTTCGCAACAACTACCTTCTGACCTGCTTCTACATTAGGGGCACCACATACAATTTGTAGTATCTCATCTCCTACATTGACTGAACAGATACTCAATTTGTCAGCATTAGGATGCTTGTCCTTTGTTTCTACATAACCAACAACAAATTTTGGTGAAAAATCAACATCAAGATTAATATTAGCTCCATTTTTTTCGATTGCCACTGCTAGCTGTGCTACTAATTCTGGTGTCACTTCTACTAAGCCTTTAGCATCTGTTTGGATGTAACTGCTCGCATTAAATAAATTGAAGGCTTTAATTTCTCCCGTTTGAGCTTCTCTTAAAATAGCAATATCACCAGCACGTTCTACTTCTGTTTTCACAATGGCCTCCGTTGCTAGTTGAACTAGTAAGACATCTCCTACATGCTCTTTGTTGTAAAATACGTTCATTGTTATTCTTGCTCCTTTTTCACTCTGTTTTTTGCTAAGATAAAGATTGGTTCTAGTTCCCCATCTTCATAAATAAAAGATAATGACGTAATCGGTACAGTACCGACTGCAAAGAAATGCATTGTCATCTGTGCTAATACATCATACCCTGTTTCATTACGAATATCACCTATAATTAATACATCTTGATGAGGCACAGATAATGTCATATCGCCCTCCACTTGTGCCTGCATTTCTTTTAAAAAGCTCTCATTTAAAATACGGCTAGCATCATAGCCATCATTCACATTGACAAAATAAAAAATATTACCTGCTACCTCATCTTTTTTATAGGCGGTTGGTAGTTGTTTCACCGAAAAGCGTGCCATTTCTCGAATTTGTTCTACAGTTAATTGTAAGGCTTCTAGCATGGATTCATCAATAAAGCGATAGGTTTTACCTAAATCTAGTGCATAAAAAACGCGCGTTTCAGCTGTATGCTCAGTTGTAATAAAGACATGCCCTTCTTTCGATTTCTGTGGATAAGAAGTGGCACGAATTACGGGATAAATCTGTGTAGTCGTTTGGAAACCCTGTTCTTTTTCTTGTACCATCGCATTAAAGGTTTGCTCAATTGTATATATAACTTCTTCAATCGCCGACTCTTGCTTCTCATTATATTTTGCTAAAATCCCAGGTAAGGAGAGCTCCATCCCTTTTTCAATCATCTTATGATTCAAGCGTAATTTATCGTACTTTTTATCAAAATGAAATTCATATTTCTCTTCAGTTAAATGCTTTTTTAATAGCTCGACTAGTTGTTCAGACTTCATTTGCTTCATCTTTTTCACATCCTAACTTCAAAATGAAACGGCTCACATGTTTGTGAACCGTTCTGTTCATTCCTTCTATTTACTTTATCTTAACCGAATGAACGATTTTCGTCATCTCACGCAAATTATTTTCAATTTGTTTAGCCTTTGAAATGGTTGTCATCTTCACACCACCACTACTTACAATGAGTTCCATTTCATTTTCTTCGTCCGTTTTTAGAACCGCTGTAAAGCCAAAACGACCATCCTTATCAAAAGTCGATTCCTCGATAATTTTGTCCGCATCATTTTCTTTTAAAAGACTATAATAAAGTTTACTGTCTTGTGCTTCACGATCATTGATAAAAAGAATGTAGCTTTCTTTTCCTTTTGAAATCACAATATTATAAGCATCTGAACTGTCTTCAATTTTAAAGTTTGAAGGTAAGTATAATTTGATATCCCCAATTTCTACTGTATGTTCTTCTGGCTCTTCAGCAAAAACCTTCTCCGTTAATTGGAGCCCATTAGCAATTTGATCATCAATAGATTGATTGCAGCCAGAAAGGACAAGAAGTAAAAGCATTAGGCCAATTGCTCTTAGCCATGAAAATAACATGTCTCTCTTCCTTTCACTACTAACTTTTTTCTATTTTAAAAAAATTATTCATAAGATGCAACCTAACTACCCTCTCACCACTAATTCTTTTTAACTATTTTTGTGAAAATGTGAACAAATATTGACCAACCAAAAGCGAGACAATATGCTCAAACATCATCTGTCTACTCACTAAACCTTGCGTAAAAATACCTACAGCACCTGCACCCTGTCGAATATCTCGACGCTTTGTATATTGCTCCATAATCGGCCCAAGTTCTCCACCAGTTCTTATTTCCTGGGCAATTTCTTTTGGCAGAATAATTTGTGCGCCGGCAGCTGTAAACATTGTTCCGTCTGATACAGTTAATGCACCCCAGTTACAAACGTACATTTCATCATCGATTTCAGTTACGCCACCTTCTAAGCCAAATGATAATTCTGCATCCGTTAAAATCAATGCGTTTTTAGCACGATTCATTGCTCCTAATCTAGTTTCTTCATTACTTATCGGTTGATCTGATACTTCAGAAGCAGCTTTGACATGAGTAAAGAGAGAATCCTCAAAGTATTTGCGAACAATTACTTCAACTGCGTCTGTTTTGGCTTTATTGGTTGTGCCAATTGCTATCTTCATTTAATCCCTACTTTCTTTCCATAGAAAAAGATGCCTCTAAAAGGCATCTTCCTAACTTCTTATACATTAGCGTGAATTGTCTCCAATGTCGAACGATCTGCTTTTTTTACTAATTCAACAATTAATGCTTTGGCAGCTGCATAATCATCAATGTGAATAATTGACGCTGATGTATGAATATAACGTGAGCATACACCAATAACTGCACTTGGAACGCCATCGTTTGCCGTATGCACTCGACCAGCATCTGTTCCACCTTGGGAGACAAAGTACTGATAAGGGATATGATTGGATTCGGCTGTATCTAAAATAAATTCACGCATACCTCGATGTGTTACCATTGTACGATCTAAAATACGAAGTAAAGTACCTTTGCCGAGCTGTCCAAATTGACTTTTTTCACCTGACATATCATTGGCAGGAGAAGCATCTAGTGCAAAGAATAAATCTGGTTTAATCATGTTTGCTGATACTTGTGCACCGCGCAAGCCAACTTCCTCCATTACATTTGCACCTGAGTATAAATGTGAGCCTAATTTTTCGTGCTGTACTTCTTTCATTAATTCAATCGCTAGACCACAGCCATAGCGGTTATCCCAAGCTTTAGCCATAATTTTCTTCGGATTTGCCATTGGTGTGAATGGACAAATTGGTATGATGGATTGTCCAGGACGAACACCCATAGACATAGCATCTTCTTTATTATCAGCACCAACATCGATAAGCATATTTTTTATATCCATTGGCTTCGCTCGTTCTGCATCTGTTAATAAATGTGGTGGGATGGATGAAACTACACCAGGAATTGCCCCATTTTTCGTATATACTTCTACACGCTGTGCAAGCATAACCTGGTTCCACCAGCCGCCCAATGTTTGAAAGCGGATCATTCCATTATCTGTGATAGAAGTAACCATAAATGCAACCTCATCCATATGACCAGCAACTAATATTTTCGGTGCATCCGTAACATCGCTGTGCTTAACACCAAAAATACCCCCTAAATTATCTTGAACGATTTCATCCGAGTACTTTTCTAACTCAGAACGCATGAACGCACGTACTGCGTGTTCATTACCCGGAGCGCCTGGTAATTCTGTTAATGTTTTAAATAATTGTAATGTGTCCTCATTCATGATGACTCTCTCCCCACGAAGTAGAATATTCTTCCTTGCCTATTGTAACACAATTATTTCCGAATTCGAAATATTGATACATTTCCTAAATCCGCTAATTGTGAACGTGCATTCACTCTATAGGCTATGCTAAAATAAAGGTATAGAAAAAGGAGGAAAAAAGTATGAAATTACGTGATTTTTTAATTGGTGTCGCAACTGGCTTAGCTGCCGCAGTCATTATTAAAGAAGCTAGTGAAAAAGTTTCTCCGTTCGTACCTGCAGGACAAGTACTTGAAAACATAAAAAGAGAATTTAAAAAGGATTCGCCGATTGATGGTTCTTGGATTTTTATGAAAACTGAAGATTTCACAAACGGTATTATTACCATCCCAGTATATCGTGGGGGGATCTCGCGTATGCATGAAGGTGAGATGCAGACATTCGAATTTGCTGCCGATGCACGCTCTGGTGTTGTCGTGGAACTAACAGAAGTTTAATTATGTATATACAATAGAAGCCATCTCATAAAATGGAGATGGCTTCTCTATGTTATTCGGATAATCCTTTATTATTAAAGTACTTTTTATACTTACGATAATAATTTAAATTATTGAGTGTTAGTTTCACCCAACGCTTCGCATTCATATCCTCATTAAAGTAAAGAGAATTTGTGTATTTACCCTCACTAATTAATTTTTTTGCTTCTAGTTTGAGCTTTTCATTGGATGCATATTTGAATAATACACCTTTAGGAATAATCATCCATAAATGCTTGTCCTGCACATATGTGACTTCTTGCTCGATATTTAACATATGGTCATCCGCAACATACTTCATTAAATTATGCCCACTTGCTGTTACATAATAGCTAGAACGACCATTACGTAAATTGATTTCAAAAAGTTTATATTGCTTGTCTCGAATATCATATTTCATATCAAAATTCGCAAAACCTGTATAGCCAATGTCTTCTAGGAAGAAACGTACTTGATCCATTAATTCTTTATCATAGGTTGTCACGATGGCTGCATAACTTCCGATTCCTTCAGGAGAATGTTCTTCTAGAATAGGGTTACCTAGACACATCAGCTTCACTTTTCCATCCTTCCCTACATAGGCATTTAACACACGCATATAGGAATCATCCCCAGGAATAAATTCTTGAATAATCATTGTATCCTGATAAGTAGAGCTATAAATAGCTTTTAATATAGCCGTTTTTTCCGCTTCATCATGTGCAACAAATACTTTTTTCTTCCCAGGGAATTTACAAGCCCAATACTCTACAGAGTTTGAAGCCTTTAAAATAATAGGGTAAGCAAATGGTGGTGTAAAGTTTTCATAGTTGTCCGCTGTCACCGTTGTTGTACCTGGATATTTAAAATTATATTGATCACACATTTTATAGAAATTTTCTTTCAATAAAATTTCGTCCATCAACGATTCATCGATATAAGGTACGGTAAAATGCTCTTGTAACGCTGGTTTATTTTTGATGATCAGCTTGGCATAATCGTCCCCACATGCTAAAAGTAACAGTTTTTTATCAGCATATTTTTTTGCAACTTCTGCAAGGGCAGGTGCAAAAACATCTTGTTCATTTAAACGGTCTATTTCTTGAAATTGTAGGATATGGCTATCTTGTGTTGCTGTTAAATGAGAACGTCCTAAGACAAGTGGTTTTATACCATATGCTTCATAAAACGCACGTGCCATTCCATATGCATTCATATCTGATCCAAGTAAAACGGGTAAAAATGGTTGTTCAGTTGCCATGTTTATTTCAACTCTCTTTTGTATTTTAGTATCGTGTTAAGTGTATCATATTTTCTATCCTGTTCACGAACAAAAACGCGAGGTATTGACATTTTATATGCCAAAATACCTCGCCTTTGCTTGCTCTATTAAAATGTAATAACAGCTTGTCTACTACGCTCTAATTTATCCACAATCTCTTTACCTGACTCATCCCATCTAATCATACGGTAATAAGCATCGTGATAGAAAATAAAGCCATAGTTATTTGCAAGGGCTTCCTTCATCAGTCGCTCCTTTGCAAATACACTTGTCATTGGATAATCGTCATAGGCTAATACCCATAATGGATTTTGATGAGCATGAGTCGGCATAATATCTGCCATATGCAATAACACTTCATCATTTTGCGTTAGCTTAATGACAGCATGTCCCTCACTATGACCACCAGTATGAATCATTTCGATTCCAGGTACTACTTCCAATGACTCTTCGTAGGTTTCAACTAAATGCTGAACTGGCTCCCAATTTTCTTTCCAATAAGTATTTTTAGAACGGATATTGGGGTTACGCATTTCATCCCATTCAATTTTCGTTACAAAAATCTTGGCATTTGGGAAAGTCGGTACAAGTACATCCCCTTCCCACTGCGTTAATCCACCAGCATGATCAAAATGTAAATGCGTCATTAACACTGCATCAATATCCGCTGTCGTTAATCCTAACTCTTGTAAGCTATCTGCTAACGAAGATTCTTCTGTTACACCAAAGTTTCGTAGTTGCTTTTCATTTAATTTGTTAAAGCCAACACCCGTATCAATAAGGTAGTTTTTGCCCCCAAATTGAATAAGGATAGGTTCTGTTGGCAATTCAATTTGGTTTTTTTCATTGACTGGATATTTGCGGGACCAAAGAGGCTTTGGTACAACACCAAACATCGCACCACCATCTAGGCACGTAACACCCCCGTTTAGCCATGATAATGACATATTGTGAAACTGTAACTGATCCATCCATATTCCCCCTACAATTTAGTGATAAATTGCGATTCTAAGCGATAAATCGGCTGCCCCTTCGCAGAAAACTTCTCTTCATATTCCGTCATCACATTATCCTCTGGCATATTTGCATGCAGGTCGAGAGATACATACTTTAATAACATCCCATATTCAGACATACTGATTAAAGAATACTCGAAAAGACCTCGGTTATCTGTTTTAAAATGGACTTCCCCATTATCCACTAAAATCGACTCATATAATTTCAAAAAATCCCCGTGCGTTAAACGTCTTTTTGCATGTCTTGTTTTTGGCCAAGGATCTGAGAAATTCAGGTATACACGTGATACATCGTTTTTGTCAAAGAATTTATATAAATCTGCGCCATTTACTTTTAGTAACCGTAAATTCGCTGGAGATTTTGCCTCTAGCACTTTTTCTAGTGCACAAACAATCACACTATCGTAAAGTTCAATGCCAATATAATTGATTGTTGGATTTTGCAAAGCCATACCGGTCACAAATTGTCCTTTTCCAGACCCTACTTCAATATGGATAGGGTTGTCATTGCCGAAAACAGCCTGCCAATTTCCTTTAAAGTCTTCAGGATTTGGAATAATCACCTCTGGGTGATCTGTAATCATTTCCTCTGCCCAAGGCTTATTTCTTAATCTCAATGTTGTTCCTCATTTCTTTCTTATGAAATTATTGATTTTTTTATAGTATAACGTATTCCCTTATAATTCGCATGAAATTATTGCACCATGATATTTTTATAAATCCTTAACAATAACCTGCCAAGCATTTTTCTGTATTGTACAATGGATATTGGTCTCTTGATTGACAATGCCAATATAATTACCATCCGTATGGCAGTCAACCTTATCTGCTACGATAAGTTCAAAGACCTGCCCCTGTAAAAAAGTAACTTCCTTAAATTTTGTATGCTTTTCAAAAAACACAGTGACAAATACAAGTAATAATTTGATACGAGAAATATCATGTACAATCGTGATATCCACTTGCCCATCATCTGCTTTTGCGGCAGGTGATATTTTCATGCCGCCTCCAAAATAAGGTTGATTACTCATCGCCACAAACCACGTCTGCTGAAATTGCCATTCCTGTTCCCCTGAACGTATCGTTATGTCAAAGCGTTCAAAGCGAAATAACCCTCTAATTACAGCGACAGCATACGAAAGTTTGCCTAGTCCAATCTTATTGAGATAAAACTTAAGACGAGAAGTGTTAATTGATTTTGTCACAAAGGCATCAAAGCCTATGCCAGCATTATTAACAAATATTTCCTTTTGTTGATTACCAATATGAACGATCCCTGCATCCATTCTTACATTAGCCAAGGTAGTCTTTACATAATCCTCGATTTGCTGGGCATTGGAAAAGGTATGAAAATAACGTGCAAAGTCATTACCAGAGCCAGCACGAACTACACCAATTATGATGTATTTATTATGTATAACACCACTAACCACTTCATGAATAGTGCCATCACCGCCAACAACGACAAGCAATTTTTTCTCTTGTTGCTGGTGTGCCCATTGTTGAGCGATTTTCTGTCCATGTCCTGCATATTCAGTAAAAGCCACTTGGTAGGAAATCGTTAGTTGCTCTTGAAGTTGGAGCCAAACTTTTTTTCCTTTTCCATTCCCAGCAGCCTCATTGACAATAAATAGAATGTTCATAGATCATTCCTCTGTTGGCTGAGATGCTTGCTGCCAAATATCTCGGTTAAAGGAGGTGGTTTGGACCGTATTTAAAATTGTCTGCGCAGCTCGGATTTGCATATGCTTCATAGGAGAGGAAACTTTTCTTAAATGCTCTATCCATTCATGATAATTTCGACGATCAACAAAGCGAACCCCAAATGGTGAACCAGGATAATCAAAATAACCATTACGAGATAGCACAACCTTACGGATGGGCATATCAATATCCTCTTGTTTAAATAATTGCGACAGTACCGATTCCATCCGCCCTAAGTTAATTGTTGGATTCAGAACTTTAGAATCCTTCGTCCCTACTTTTTTAATCCAGAAGCGATCACTGCCACCTACATATACAGCTTGATTTTCAGCCTCTAAGACCGTAATACAAATACACTCTGTCGGCGACATTAACACTACATCTAGCTCTATAGGTGCTTTTCTAATTTGTAGTATTGGATAATAAAACAACAGATAATTATCTGGCAATGTTTGCAATAGCATACGGAGCAATGAGTCACGCATAAAGCGAGGATCTACATATGATTTTTCCCGTAATGTTGAACTGGCCCATTTCATTTGAAAATGAAAGAACTGATCAATAAACATTCGTTTCAACTCATGGATGGATTGTGGTGCATACACAATTTTAGGTTCAAATGTGAGCGTCGTTTCTTCTTCAGGAATGATATCCTCATCGCTAACAAGCTCATTTGATATTTCTACTTCTTCCACATCCTCCGTTGTTTCCTTTTGACGTCCAGCAAATAATTTTTTTATGAAGGAAAAACGTTCTTTTTCCTCGTAAGCCTCCGCTTCAGCCTCATTGTCGACATGTTGCCACTCGCTAATATCTTCTCCCAATTCCCACTGTCGCTTAATGCGCTCCCATTGGTTTTTCTTCAAGCGCACAAATTGTGTTGGGTATCTCGCTAAATCAATTTGATAGCGTGAAATGTAATCTTGTAATTTCACCAATTGTGCCATGTAAAGGTCACTCCATTCTTACTCACCATATCTATAGTTCTCTTTTATCTAGATTGCTTTGGTAGAAAAAAGAGGCATTGTATTCAATACATCGACAATTATTCTACAAATTTCAATCTGTAAAATTATTCATTACTATCCTTTTTATTTTACATGACGATACCAAACATTACATCCATAAAAAAGAGAACTACCCTTATCGATAGTTCTCTTAAACGGTTCTTTTATTTTGTATTCAAAGAAAGTGGTAATTTCGCCTCAAAAGCTTGTTGCAATTTACGCGTCCATTCACCTGGCACTCCAGTACCGATTTGGTTGCCATCCACATCAACAACAGGAGTAACTTCTGAAGATACAGAGGATACAATGATTTCATCCATTGTTAATAAATCAGCTTTTGTCATTGGTTCTTCAACGACAGGTAAACTAATTTCCTCTGCACATTTTAAAATGACCTGACGAGTAATACCGTTTAAAATGAAGTTATTAGCTGGGTGTGTATAAAGCTTACCGTCTTTAATCCCATAAACATTTGCTGATGAACATTCTGTTACGATATCCCCTCGATGTAAAATTGCTTCGTAGCAGCCCTTTTCAGCTGCCTCTTGTTTTGCTAATACTGCACCAAGTAAGTTTAAAGATTTGATATCACAGCGCAACCAACGAATATCCTCTACAAACGTAGCCTTAACCCCTTTTTCAAAGTTTTCATATGCACGTTCACCAGCTTTCACATTACCTGTTAATACAGCTGGGACACTTGCATCTGGGAAAACGTGATTACGTGAATTGGCACCACGTGTAATTTGGAAATAAACATGCCCTGTACCAAGATTATTTTTTTCAATCAGCTCATGTAATAATTTGTGTAAAACGTCTTTTGTATAAGGAATAACAAGACGAATTTTTTCGGCGCTTGCATAGAAACGATCAATATGCTCTTGTGCTGTAAACATATTTCCGTTATACACTTTGATTACTTCATAAATGCCGTCACCAAATTGATAGCCTCGATCTTCTGGTGATACTGCAATGGATCCTTCTTCAACAATTTGATCATTCCATAATGAATATGCCATGTTTTGCTCATCCTTTTCGTCTTTGAGTTATTTTTTTCCTGCAAGTTCAACAATTGCTTCAGCATAAATTGCCGCTGCTTTTACGAGGTTTTCAACGACAACAAACTCATCCGCTCGATGCGCTACATCTGGCTCCCCTGGGAACAACATGCCAAATGCCACGCCTTTTTTCATCACACGTGCATACGTCCCACCACCAGTTGATAATAAAGGTGTTTCTGTATCTCCCGTTTGACGTCTATATATAGCTGCTAATGTCTGGATGAATGGATCATCTTCGCTGACATAATGTGGCTTGGAGTCGTCTTGTATGTCTAGAGAAAACCCTTTTTCTACCGTTAAGCGTTGTGCTGCTGTTATTTTTTCATCGAACGGATAGGAAACTGAATAGCGCATACTAATTACTAAACTACCACCTTTATGGACATCATAGCTTACGATCCCTGGATTTAATGTTGTTGGTCCTGACATTGTATCCTCAAACTGCAGATCGAGCTGACTACCATAATGATCCTGATAAAAAACATCTGCAATAAAGTCGACAAATTGTTTACTTGCTTCTGTCGTCAACTCTTGTTGTAAAAATGCTGCAAGATAAACAGCTGCATTGATACCTTTATCTGGTTCCATTGCATGGGCTGCTTTACCTTTGATAGTTATTATATAGCGAGACTCCTCCATTAATAAAGAGCCTTCTAGCTGATTTTTGCTTAAAAATGTTTGAAAATTCTGTTCGAATGATGCTGTTACATGCTGAATCATTGCTTTTGCAAAATCAGGTACCATATTTGAGCGCTTTCCTGCATTAAATAGTAGTAGTTGTTCTTTCGTTGCATCACCCACTTTATTTTGAGAGAACACAAGCTCTGCAATGCCTTTTTCTGCATTGATGAGCGGGAAATCTGCATCTGGTGCAAAACCAATTGTCGGCATTTCCTCCTGTTTAAAAT
Organism: Lysinibacillus sp. BSL11; assembly: GCF_052928325.1. Taxonomy (NCBI): domain Bacteria; kingdom Bacillati; phylum Bacillota; class Bacilli; order Caryophanales; family Bacillaceae; genus Lysinibacillus; species Lysinibacillus sp. BSL11. The sequence goes on from NZ_JAVGCX010000010.1 coordinate 126,581, forward strand.
AGTGGTCGACACAGCGGAATCCTGTTTCTTCGTCTGTACCAATAATCATTCGTACTCTTTTTTCTAACGGAATACCTGCATCTTTCACAAGTTTCATGGCCATCCATGCCGCAATCGTAGGCCCTTTATCGTCAATCGCACCACGTGCAAATAATTTACCATCAGCTACTGTGCCGCTGAAAGGAGGGTAAGTCCAATCTGCTTCTTCTCCAAGTGGGACAACATCAACATGACATAAAATACCAAGTAAATCTTCACCAGTTCCCATTTCAATATGTCCAGCATAATTATTAACATTTTTCGTGAGCAGGCCTTCTTTTTGACCTTTTGCTAGTAACCATTCAAGCGCTTGAAGTGGACCATCTCCAAAAGGTACTTCAGTAGTTATTGTATCCTCATCGAGCACACTATTTATTTGCACAAGCTCCTGTAACTCTTGTATTAATTCGTCTTGCCTTTCTTTTGCAGCTTGTAACCAATCCATACCATGTACCTCCTTCAAAGTATTAACATTATTCTACACCTTACAACATATATGACAATCAGCTTTCTGACAACTATTTTCAGTAACTTCTACTGTCACTACCATATATAGCACGTTTTTCACGTATTCCCACAAAATACAGTATAAATTTTATATATTAATTGTAAATTTCTCTTGCATTCACTAGAAAATTAAGTAGTTTTTCTATATAATAAAGTTATCAGAATAATTGTTCTGACTATAAAATTAGAAAAGGGGATGTCTAAGGCAGCTACTTATTAGCCTAAGTGCACTCCGCACATATTGTCGTCCGCTAGTCTTTGCCAAGAGAATTAAGATGAAGGAGTGGTTCATTTAATGAAACCAACTACTGATCGAATGCTTAATCGTATTAAAGACGTGTACATGTTTATTTTAGACAAAGGAACCGTGTCTACACAGGATTTAGTCGAAGAGTTTAGTATCACTCCTCGCACCGTTCAAAGAGATTTGAACGTGTTAGCCTTTAACGATTTGGTGACGAGTCCAAGTCGAGGCAGATGGACAACGACGAAGAAAAAAGTAAAATTAACGTCTTAGTTTTACGTTTTGTACGTAAAGCATTATGTATGGAAAAAGAATGACCTTTCGTCGGGGTCATTCTTTTTTGTCGTAAGAAGATTATTAGATTTTTTGCCCACTTTGCTTACTGACTTCTCCGTAAATTGATGATTTATAAAGTGATTATTTACATCGCTCCTTTACCCTTCAATCTGAGCTACACATTTTAGCATAGTAGCATAAATCTGCGCGCCATTAGCTGCTCTGTTCTCTTTCAAGATTATTTTAACTATTTACAGTTGCTTAACAATCCGTTAAACTCGAAACATTCTAAATGTTGAGAGGAGGATTTTATATGACTTTGTCAAAGTTGTTTCATCCATTAGTTTGGATTATTTTAGGTGGGACAATTTTTACACGTATTGCAAGCTTTATGGCAATGCCTTTTTTAGCTATTTATTTACATAATGAAATTCAAGCCTCTCCCTTACAAATTGGATTGACAATCGGTATCGCGCCGCTCATTTCCACAGTAGGTGGATTTTTCGGGGGTTATTTAACAGATCGCTTTGGTAGAAAAAGCGTTATTCTATTAACAATTATCGTTTGGAGTCTTGTGTTCTTTGGCTTCGCAACGGTTCATGCTGTTTGGCTTTTTATCCTATTCAATGCTTTAAATGGACTTTGTCGATCATTTTTTGAACCTTCCACACAGGCATTGATGATTGATTTTACACCTGCCGATAAACGAAAAAGACTATTTTCCTTACGTTATACGGCCATAAATATTGCAGCGGTTATTGGTCCTATTATTGGCGTGTATATCTCACAGCTATCCAGTCCAAGTATCCCTTTTATGCTGACAGGGATGATGTATATTATTTACGCAGTGTTTTTATTTTTTGTGTTAAATCGCTATCAAATGCAGCAACCCAAAGCTGTTACACAAACAAAAATACTCAGTACATTCACGATTCTTTTGACAAATCGTGTGCTGCTTAGCTTCATATTGGGAGCCATTTTAATCAATATTGGGTACTCGCAATTTGACTCAACGCTACCTCAAATTATCGAATTAAAGATTGATGAAGGTGCGAAACTTTATTCGTTATTAATCTCTCTCAATGCAGCAGTTGTGTTATTACTACAATTACCTATTAGTATAGTATCAGAGCGCTTTTCATCTACAGCAACATTATTAGTAGGTGTACTGTTCTTTGCTATTGGATTATGTATGTTTGGATTCTCCAATAATTATACGCTCTATATCATTGCCATGATTATTTTTACAATAGGTGAAATCTTTGCCTTCCCTACAATGAATGTCATGATTGATGAAATTGCACCAGATACTCAAAAGGCAACCTATTTAGGTGCTGCACAATTTAAAAATTTAGGTGGCTTTATTGGCCCAATAATAGGCGGATGGCTCTTGACTCATTATATGAACGCTATGTTTCCAGTCATCGCTGTTCTTGTTTTATGTAGTTGTATCTTTTATAGAACAAAAATAGCAGCTCATTAATAAACGCCCCATTGCTATCAAAATAGCTAATTATGCTATCGATAGAATGGGGCGTTTTTTTAACTATTATAACCCTCGTCAGCAGCGACCTCTGCATAACTAGAATATTGATCCTTACCAGCATTTTTGGATTGATAAAGCGCTTTATCGGCCCGTTCAAATAAGCTCATTTCTGTATCCTCAGCATGATTATAAATGGCTCCGCCCATGCTCACAGACAACACAGACCATTTCTCGCTCACTTGGCCATCATATCTAACTGATCTTATTTGAGTCAAGATGTCCTCTGCCATGTGCTGCATCTGTTCCTCTGTTGTATCGTATAAAACAATGGCAAATTCATCCCCACCGAAGCGTACGACAAAGCCACTTTGTTTCACAACATGCTTTAAAATTTTCGCTGTTTCAATGAGGATATGATCTCCTTCTACATGACCAAATTGATCGTTTACTTGTTTAAAGTTATCTAAATCAATTAACAATAAACCTGGCACATTCATTTTTCTTTTTCTTAATAAATTATCAATTTTTCTAATATATGTAGCACGGTTATAAACACCTGTTAACGGATCGAAGGTAGCTAGGTGTATTGTTTTAGATAAAATTTTATTAATAACTAACAGCATAATAAAGGATGTTAGTAGGGCGATAGACAGTAAAAACCAAAATTGTTTCGTATTTTTTTGAAGAGCTTCCATTTTAGTGAAATTAATAAATTTCACATAGACAATTCTTTTGGATGACTCCCCTCTCACTGTCTCTGCTTCATAGGGCAGAAAACGATGTGTTTCTATATAACCATTGTCTAAAGCCTTTTCATACTCAACTGGCTCCATTGTTTTCTTTGCTAGCTCGAAGTATTCTTGAAATTTCTTAGATTGCTCCTGTACAGTGATTTTCTTCGATCTCGAATCATTAAAGAAAACGCCACCTGCATTAATAGCTTGCACATCCACTAAATCAATATATTTACCAATTAAGTACTGTGCAGTTTTCTCAAAATTAAAGGTTTGGAAGACAGGATCATTTAGTAGGTCTATTCCTAACTCAAGCAAATATTTCTTATCATGTGTTGCCAGATAGCCAAATTTTCGATATTCTCCTGTTGATGTTGAAATATCAATGCCATCTGTAAAAAATTCGCCACTAGCGCGCCGTTCATCCAATAAAGCAGAAAAACGTTGACAACAAAGCGAGAAATCCAAGCCAATATCTTTGGCAAAAGTCGTGTAAACCACTGTATTGGATTGATCTACTATGTAAATATCCATACCATGTTTCTTTTTCATTTGCTGCAAATCCCAAGTAGCTACATTAGGGTTTTCATGGTAATAGTTTTTTAACTGTCTAAGCTCTTGTTCCATTTTGTCTGAAATAGTATTATCAAAATAAAAATGGGCATTATCAACAGTTTGCATATCTGTCAAAATATGATTTTCAATTAATATTTTATTCATGCTCACTTGTTTTTCTATCTCTGTTACCAGTATTTGTCGGTTCACATATGAAATAACAGCAACAAGTATGAGTGCAAATGCTATTAAAGATAGTAATAATTTAATACGCAGGTTCTTCATTTAATTGTCCTCTACTTATTTATACCATCGTCTTTTGGGAAACATTTCAAAATATGATACATTCTATGACTATATCACAATAACTCATTTCATATTATACAGTTACAGTCATATTACTGTATATAAAAATCCCCGATGCTATGTGAGGCATCGAGGAATAATATGTTTAATGATTGTTTTGTAAACCGTTTAGCTCTTCTGTAGTGAGCTCACGATATTCACCTAACGCTAGATTTTCATCTAATATCAGGCTTCCCATAGAAATACGCTTTAAATATGTTACACGTTTTCCTACAGCCTCAAACATTCGCTTTACCTGATGAAACTTGCCTTCTTGAATCGTTAGCTCTATTTCCGATTGCTGTGCAGACTTTAGAATCACAAGCTTTCCAGGCTTTGTAACATAGCCATCATCTAGTTCAACACCATTTGCAAATTTCTCGGCATCTTCTTCTGTCACAACGCCTTCAATCTGTGCGTAATAAACTTTTGGCACATGCTTTTTTGGAGACAATAAATTATGAGCTAATTGACCATCGTTTGTTAATAAGAGCAACCCTTCTGTATCTTTATCTAATCGACCAACAGGAAACGGTTGAAAATGCTGGTGTAATGGCTCTAATAAATCAATTACTGTTTCATCTCTTAAATCCTCAGTGGCAGAAATAACACCAGGCGGTTTATTCATTATAAAATAAACAAATTCTGTATAAACAACGCGCTCTCCAAACACTGAAACAATTTGCTGTTCTGGGTCTACATGTAAAGCTGCATCCTTGACATAAGCACCATCTACTGTGACAGCTTTTTGCTTTAATAACTGCTTCACTTCCTTACGAGAACCGTACCCCATATTTGCTAGTAATTTATCTAAACGCATCGTTCCACTCCTATTTCAATCCCAGTTTACTCATAATACGGGTTAATCGTTCACCTAATAGCTTTTGGGCTAAACCTAGGCGTAATGATAAAAAGCCATAAACAGCCGCACCAACACCCGCACAAATAATTGAGAATAGTAATGCTGAGAATTTACTATCAACTGGTCCCATTAGTAATTCCAATAATTTATGCACCATCAGCACGCTAATGGCCATCGCCATTGTCAATAAAGCAATTAGCATGACACGACGCACAACCATTTCTGATCGATAATTCAACGTTTTTCGTAACACAAGCATATTAATGATAATCGAAACACTATAGCCAATAGCTGTAGCTACTATTGCACCATCTGCCTCTAACCAGCGAATTAAAGGAATATTTAATGCTAGCTTTACGAAAATTCCAGATAATAAGCTGAAAACAATCCACTTTTGAAAATCAATTCCTTGAAGTAGTGCTGCTGTGACTTGAAATAACGCAAATAAAATAGCAACAGGTGCATAATGCGCTAAAATCGTTGCTCCCATTTCGCTTTCTGAATAAAGCATAAAATAAATTTCATTGGCTAATAGAGAAATACCAACCACAGCTGGCAATGTAATAAAGATTAAAATTTGATAGGTCTTATCCATTGCATGGCGGAGCGCTAAATACTCCCCCTGTGTAAAATACTTTGTAATTGTTGGTACAAGCGCCATCGAAAATCCAGTCGCTAGCATAACAGGGATGATAACAACTTTATGTGTCATAAAGTTAATCATCGATAAATAAGTATCTGTTACTTCTGCTAAACCAATGGACGTCATTGCTCCATTAAACGTAAGCATGTCGACTAATTGGAATAACGGATTGGCCACCCCTACAAACACCATTGGGATGGAATAGGTAATCACTTCTTTATAAATATTGGACATTGGTAACTGTGTGGAAGTCACACTTTGGCTACGTAATAAGTTAAATTCAGGCTGATACTTTTTCCAGTAATAATAAAGAACACCTAATCCTCCGATTGCCCCGATAAATGCAGCAAACACAGCAAAGGAGATGGCTGTCTCTGGTTTTCCTTTAAACACAATAACCACTAGGAACGATCCACCAAGTAACACAACAATTCGCACAATTTGTTCCACCAATTGTGAAACGGCAGTAGGCTCCATTTTGTCGTAGCCTTGGAAGAAGCCACGCCATAGACTCATAAATGGTACTACGATTAAGGCAAAACTAACCCATCGTATTACTGAAGCAATTTGTTCGACTGTAAAGACTTGTTCCTCACTCTTAATAACTAGCCCTGCTATTGGCGTAGCAAGTAGAAAGAGGGCAATAAATGCTGCAAAGCCAGTCATCATCATAATAAGAATGCCAGATTTCATCAGCTTGCGACCCGATTGATAATCCCCCATGGCATTATATTTGGATACAAATTTAGAGACGGCTATTGGTGCACCTGAAATGGCGATTGCCAGCATAATTGAATAGGGAATATATGCATATTGGTAAAGCGCAATGTTCTTCTCGCCAACAATTGCATAAAACGGAAAAATATAAATTAATCCGAGTACCTTCGATAAAAACATCCCCATTGTTAATATCGCAGTACCTTTCATTAAATTGGACATCATACCCATCCATTCATTGTAAAATCAATATTATTATCGTAACACTTTAATGGCTCTTATAAAACATTTTCCTTACTCATACACGACATGCAAACGCTGTCACCTTGTAAATGATTTAAGTAAACCAATTGTAATCTTACCACATTTATAGGAAATGAGACGCATAAAAACACCAAAAAGTTCATTCATAAAGAAACTTGAAGAAAAAAGGCCTTAAAATAATCGGTGAGGAATTGAACATCCCCACCGATTAAGGTATTTCTTATACCATGTCCACAAAGAACTTTTTATACCATACTAGGAATACATAAACTGTCCAAATATAACGACCACGATTTGCTTTCCCTTCGTAGTGCTCATCTAGATAGCCAACTAATTGTTTTGTATCAAAAAATTCATTTGCAAAGTCAGTTGTAAACATTTCTTTTACCATACTGTAATACTTTTCTTCACGTAACCAGTGACGAATTGGCACTGGGAATCCAAGTTTCGGACGCTTTGCCCATTCTTCTGGCAATTCCTGATGTGCAGCTTGACGTAAAACATATTTTGTATCGATATCATTCACACGGTATCTTGAAGGAATATTTTTCGCTAACTCCATTACTTCCTTATCTAAAAATGGTACACGTAATTCAATCGAGTGTGCCATACTCATTTTATCTGCCTTCAATAAAATATCACCAGGCATCCAAAGATTTAGATCTAGATACTGCATTTTTGTCACATCATCATCGCCAGGCACTTCATCATAAATACGTTTTGTAATCGATTTTACAGATGGGGCATTTTTATAAGCTGGCTTTAAAACATTAATAGCATCTACTTCATCCCACACTACCGCTTCTCCAATAAAGCGCTCTTCTACTGTTTGAGCACCTTTAATAAGGAAATTCGTGTATTGATTTTTCGGTAGAGCTTCTGCCATCCCACGTAATGTTTTACGAAGACCTAATGGTAATTTTTCGTATTTTTGCATTCTTCCTGAGTTTTGATACCAAGCATACCCACCAAAAATTTCATCAGCACCTTCACCTGATAGGACAACCGTTACATCCTTTGAAGCAAGCTCCGAAAGGAAGTAAAGTGGCACTGAAGATGGATTGGATTGTGGTTCATCCATATGCCATTGAATTTTAGGTAGCGCTTCAAAGCACTCATCTGCTGTAATGTATCTACGTTCATTTTGAATATTCAACGTATCCGATAAATCTTTTGCAAGATTTGTCTCATTGAACATATCTTCATAGTCCGCAAACCCGACTGAGAAGGATTTATCTGGGCGTAATAAGGACGTAATATAACTAGAGTCAATACCACCCGATAAGAATGAACCAACTTTTACATCACTGATTTGATGAGCCTCTACAGATTCTTTAACAGTTGAACGAATTTCTTCAATATATTTTTCGATTGGTGCTTCTTTTGCATGGAATTTTTTATCCCAATATTGCACGATTTGCATTTGTCCATTTTGAATTAGCATATAGTGTGCTGGTGGTAATTTAAAGACACCTTTAAAGAATGTTTCATCCATAGATGAATACTGGAATGTTAAATAAGGGCGAAGTGCCTGTTTATTTAACTCTTTAATAAATGATGGGTGTGGTAAAAACGATTTAATCTCAGAACCAAAGATAAACGTACCGTCAGTTGTATGCTCAGAGTAATATAATGGTTTGATTCCAAAGCCATCGCGCGCAATGAATTGTAAATCATTCTTTTTATCCCAAATACAGAAGGCAAACATCCCACGCAGTTTCTTCACAAAATCTACGCCATATTCTACATAGCCATAAATAATGACTTCACTATCTGACTGCGTTTTAAACGTATGACCTTTTTCAATAAGATCTGCACGCAGCTCTTGGAAGTTAAATATTTCTCCATTAAATACAAGCACAATATTGCCATCTGCACTATATAATGGTTGATTTGCTACGTCTGATAAGTCAATAATACTTAATCGACGGAAACCCAACGTCACTTTATCGTCACTATGAATACCACCGCTATCTGGTCCACGGTGAATAATTGTATTCATCATATTTTCTATCGTCTGATGATGATCAATCACATTTGTTCCATTAATATAACCTATAAATCCGCACATTCTATTTTTCACCTCATAATTTAGTGCATAACCTTTACCATAATAGCACGAAAAGACATTCATTTCATGCTGACAATGCTAATAAAGGAAAACTTTCATTCATCCAATTGTATAAAAAGAATATTGTGTTTCATTCTACTGTATAAGCTCTTCATCCCAAAAGAAGAGATAAAGAATTATAAAACACTTTTCTATTATTTTCAATGTCAAAGAAAGCCCCTCTCTATATAGACTTCATGTATAATAGGAAAGATTCCTAATTTGAACAGAAAGTGAGTTTCTAACTATGTATGATGTAATCGTGATTGGTGGTGGCCCATCTGGATTAATGGCGGCGATTGCTGCTGGAGAGCGCAAAAAGAAGGTGTTATTGTTAGAAAAAGGCACAAAACTAGGCAAGAAATTGGCCATTTCTGGCGGAGGACGCTGTAATGTTACAAATCGTTTGCCTGTTGAAGAAATTGTGAAACATATACCCGGTAATGGCCGTTTTCTCTATAGTCCATTTACCGTTTATAATAATGAAGATATAATTGCATTTTTTGAAGGACTTGGTGTCGCCCTAAAGGAAGAGGACCACGGTAGAATGTTCCCTGTATCCAATCGTGCACAAGATGTCGTTGATGCGCTGATTAGACAGCTACAACGTCTTCATATTGAAGTTCGTTTACACACAGCTGTCAGTAAGCTTCTAATGGATGAAGATAAAATTTTGGGTGTACGTCTTGCTGATGGCACAGAAGTCCGTAGTCAAGCAGTCGTTGTAGCCGTTGGGGGCAAGGCGGTTCCACAAACAGGCTCAACAGGTGATGGCTATCCTTGGGCTGAACGTGCGGGTCATACAATCACTACCTTATTCCCAACAGAAGTCCCTGTTATTTCAAAAGAAGATTTTATTCAAGCACGTGAGCTACAAGGACTAGCATTGCGTGATGTTGCTGTCTCCGTGCTAAATAAAAAAGGCAAGACACTCGTCACCCATCAAATGGATATGCTCTTTACCCATTTTGGTTTAAGTGGTCCTGCTATTTTGCGTTGTAGTCAATTCGTTGTGAAAGAATTAATGAAAACAGGCTATGAGCCCGTGACAATGCGTATTCAAACACTGGTACATTATAATGAAGAAACATGTCTACAATATTTAAATAAATTAATAAAAGAAGATCCGAAAAAGGCTGTGAAAAATGTTTGGAAAGGCATAGCACCTGAACGATGGCTCTTGTTCTTATGTGAGCGAGCACATATTGATGTTCAATTGACGGGCGCTGAATTATCCCAAGAGAAAATTCGTCAGCTAGCACGTTTACTAGTAAACTTCACCTTAACAGTGAGTGGCACACAGTCACTCGATAAGGCGTTTGTAACAGGTGGCGGTGTCTCTGTAAAAGAAATCGAGCCAAAAACAATGGCCTCAAAGAAAAAAGAAGGACTGTTCTTTTGTGGAGAAATTCTTGATATTCATGGCTATACAGGCGGCTATAACATCACTTCAGCCCTTGTAACGGGACGTATTGCAGGAATGCATGCGGCATTATAATAGAAGAAAAAGCGTGTCCGTAGAAAACGGACGCGCTTTTTTAGCTTTCACTAGACATATAAACTTCTTCAAATGGTTGGATAATAACAAAGCCCTCACCAGAAAACGCCATCTGGATGGATTCTCCACTGCCTCGGCCGATAAATGTACGGAAGCTAATATCTGTTTTAAATTCAGGTGTTAAGTTGCCTGACCATGCGACAGTAGCATGCGGATCAGTATATACTGTTTCACCTGGTTTCACTAATAATGTCAGTGGTTCAAAATGAGTTGTAATCGCAACCTTCCCTGTTCCTTGAAGGGTTACATTAAATAAACCACCTGACATGATGCCAGCCATTTTACGCATCAAACGTATATCCCATTCGATGCTAGGCTCAAAGGCAAGTAAATCATTGCCATTGACACAAATACTGTCGTTTTTCAAATCAAAAACAGTTACTTTCTTTCCTTGATCCGCTAAGTAGAGTCTGCCCTTTCCGCTAGCTTTCATCAATTGCGTACCTTCACCCGTTAAAGCCTTTTTAAACATTTTGCCAAGACCATGCTCCAAGACGCGCTCACGTTCAAATTTAATATCACCTGTATAGGAAATCATAGCGCCCATTTTTGACCACACTTCACCGTTTAGATTAACCTCTAATACGCGTTCAGTTTCCAATTCAAAATAATCATTCTCATTATCGTCCTGCTGTGTTTTATGAACAAATTCATCTAAAGAAAATTTCCCCATGATTGATCCCTCCCTAATTACTTTATATACGTTGATCTTTGAGAAAAGATTCAATTTTTAATAGTTTGTTCCTCATCATGAATTTCGTTACAAAATTTCTCTTTTAATTACGAAATCACTTTATTTCCAGTAATGTTATTGACATCAGACATGTGCTGTTATACATTAAACAAAGAAATTGTACTTGTTATATAACAATTAATTCAAAAAAATAACTATATAAGTGCCATCCACGAAATGACACCTATATAGTAATTTGAAAGTTCATATTATTGTGTAGCAGATACATCTCCAACATTTTGCGCTGCTTTTAAAGCTGTTTGCTTACGTACATCTGCACGTAACGTTAAGGAAATAATCAACGAAGCTGCGATTAAACCTGCGAATACATAGAATACAGGAATATAGCTTCCATACGCATTTTTGATTGCACTTACTAACAACGGTCCAAATACTCCACCCAATGACCACGTTGTTAATAAATAACCATGAATCACACCAAGTTGCTTTGTGCCAAATAAATCACTTGCAAATGCAGGTAGATTTGAGAACCCACCACCATAGCAACTAACAACTAAGAAGATAAGTGCTTGGAAAATAATTACGTTAGTTGTATGTGGTAAAACGATAAATGTGATTAGCTGTGCTGTAAAGAAAATAACGAAAACGTTAGAACGACCGATATAATCAGACACAGCGGCCCAGATTAAACGGCCACCACCATTAAATAACCCCATAATTCCTACCATTGCGGCAGCACCTGCAACTGATAGACCAACAATTTCCTGTGCCATTGGTGAAGCAACAGAAATCATCATAATCCCTGCTGTTACATTAACTAAATGCATTGACCAAAGCATCCAGAAGTGCTTTGTTTTAACAGCTTCTCGTGCTGACATAACAGCTAAATCTTTCTTCACTACGTCCTTACCATTATTGGCAGCTGCTTTCATATTAGCAGGCATATAACCTGGCTTAGGTGGTGCTATATATGAAGCCCCTAAAATCATTAACGTGAAGTAACTTGCCCCTAGAATAAAGTATGTTGTAGAAATGCCAACTGCCTCCATTAAGTTGGCTGCGACTGGTGCTGTAATCAGTGCACCCGATCCAAAACCAAGTACGGCCATACCTGTTGCTAGACCACGACGGTCTGGGAACCATTTTACAAGTGTTGATACAGGTGCAATATAGCCAATCCCCATTCCTAATCCACTAAGAACACCATATGTTAACCAATACATAACAACAGAATCCATTGAAATGGCTACACCAGCACCAGCTTGTCCTGCTCCAAATAAGACAGCTGCTACCATCGCCGATTTACGTGGTCCCATTTTTTCTACTAAACTACCAAATAATGCAGCTGAGAAACCAGCTAATCCCATCATAATGGTAAAGGCAATCGTTACCTTTGTTTCACTCCATCCCATTTCTGTGACAATCGGTAGCTTGTATACACTGTATGCATAGGCTCCACCGATTGAAAGGTGAATAGCGATTGCAGATAATGCAATTAACCATCTATTTTTATTCATAAATTCTCATTTCTCCCCTCTTTTGCTACCTGTGAAAATTCTATGAACGTCCATGTAAAACAATTTACCACTTAGAATTATTCAAATGCAAGATGTTTTTCTAAAAAATATTATTTCTCCAAAAAGTTTTTCATTCTTTTCTTAAAAATTAAAATCAAACAAACCTTACAGCCTCTAAGAAAAATGAAGTTTTACAAACTAAAAAATCTACATATACTAGATTTTATTATTTTTCTACTCTATTTTATCGTTATATATTAATTATTCTTAAATAATTATTTTTGTGTATATTTTCACATGCTGTTTATGAATAAAATCTTAATTAGAAAATTAATTTCTATTATCTATCTAAAGAAAGAACTATTTATTTAGTTTATTACGCTAGAATTTTTAAGAACAGAAGAGAAATTTGAAACTATTTTCTACAAGATTTTTACTTTTATATGTATGAACAAAAAGCTGGTTTCCGTCTTTTATTTCTATATTTTTATTATAATTTCAAAAAATTACAATACAATCAATGTATATTTCAAATTATTTATTGAAAGTGAAAAATTTTTTATTATTCAAATATATATATTAGAGTCCAATTTTCTGGCATATGTATGCCATTACAACAATATAAATCATATTTATCAATCGTTTTGTTATACTACACAATAAAAAAAATACTCTTCAACAAATCTTGTATTACAACAGCTTTGTTATTTATGGTAATTTAGTATAAACTAAGAATTTTTAGTATGTTTTAAGGTAAACATGCTTATTTTGTAGAATTGAGGTGATGAATGTATAAAAGAAAGCTAATAGCTATCGCTCTTTTATATGTCTATGAAAAATATATCTTTACGTCTAAAAATGTTTATTTTTTCATTTATTATTGTCCTTTTTTCTATAGCAACAAGTGGTGCTATCATGCTCCATAACCTTTCGGGTGCATTTGAGAAAGAATTTGGAGCACGAGCCATTGCTATCGCGAGAACCGTTTCACAACTGACAGATGTACAAAATAATGTTGGGAAGCCGAATGGATTTGAAGTTATTCAACCCATTGCGGAGAGAATTCGTTTAACAACTGATGTTGATTATATCGTGATTATTGATATGAAGAAAATCCGCTATTCTCACCCTTCCGAGAGCAAACTTGGCACAGTTTTTGAGGGTGGAGACGAAATAGAAGCTTTTTCACAGCATGAATACATATCAAAAGCTCAGGGAGTGCTTGGCTATTCCATCCGTGCATTCGTTCCTATAATGAATGAAGAAGGTACACAACAAGTTGGTGTTATTACAGTTGGGTTACTCACACCAAAATGGTACAACCTATTAGATGAATATCAATTTGATATATTGATTTCTCTTTTTTGGGGACTAGCTATTGGATTAGGTGGTTCAGTCTGGGTGGCTAATCACTTAAAGCGTCAAACATTTAACTTAGAACCATACGAAATCGCTCGCTTAGTCGAAGAACGATCTGGCATTATACAGGCAATGGATATCGGTATATTAGCAACTGACGAAAGCGGTAATGTATCATTTATTAACCGTCTCGCAAGGCAGTATACTCATTTCTTTGAACAAAGAATTTCCCGCAAAGAATTATTTAATGGGACATGGCTTGCGGAAGACATTTTACAGCAGCATGAAATATATAGACCTTTACTTATACATGACCAGATGTATTTAGTACGCACCTTCCCTATTCGAATTTTAGATCAAAATGCTGGATACCTTATAATGTTAACGGATCGTAAAGAGGCAAATATGTTAGCTGAAGAATTAACAGGGATTAAAATGCTTGTGGATTCCTTACGAGCTCAACAGCACGAATATATGAACCGTTTACATAGTATTGCAGGATTAATTCAACTAGATCGTAATGAGGAAGCTCTGAGTCTTATTATTGATGAAATTACGGATGAAGAGGAAATTATACAAATTTTACATGATAAAATACTTGATTACTCAATTCAAGGTTTACTACTTGGGAAGTACTCGCGAGCAAAAGAACTCGGCGTGGAACTGACCATTGATGATGATTCAAAGCTAGCCGATATTATGAGCGGTTTTTCTAGTGGTGATTTGGTAACTATAATTGGGAATTTGCTTGATAACGCGATGGAAGCATGCTTTGAGTGTACGTATAAAGATGTACGATTAACGTTAATTGGCGATAAGCACTATCTATATATAGAAGTACAGGATAGTGGCTTGGGGATAATAGGTTTACCGCATCGAATTTTCGAATATGGTTTTACTACCAAACAAAAGGAAGGACATGGTATTGGCCTTGCACTTGTTAAACAAATTGTAGAATCTAATAACGGAAATATACAAGTTGAATCAACGGTCAATATCGGTACAAATATTACTATTGAGGTAGGGATGATAGAGGAACAATGAGCATACTTTCAGTTTTTATTGTAGAAGACGATCCAATGGTGCTTGAGATAAATAAAGGTTTTTTAAATAAAATGGTTGGTTTTCAGCTTGTAGGCGAATCGATCACTGGTCGTGATGCTTACGAAAAAATTAAAGTGAAAAAACCAGATTTAATTTTACTAGACATGTTTTTACCAGATATGACTGGTATGGATTTATTTTTAAAACTCCGTTCAGAAAGGATTCCCTCAGATATTATTCTGATAACTGCTGCGCGGGATGCTCCGACTGTTCAAGAGGCTTTACGATTTGGTGCAAGCGATTATCTCATTAAGCCCTTTCGTTTCGAACGTTTTGAAAAAGCTTTACAGCAATATAAAAATAGCTCCAAGTTGTTTTCTAATTGCACGGCCTTAAATCAAGAGGATATTGATAATTGGCTAGGTATACAACAAGGGTCAAATGAATTACCTAAAGGCTTAAACAATTTAACGATGAAACAAATATTAGATTATTTAACAACATATCGAGTAGCTATAACCTCCGAGCAGCTGGCCCAAAATGTTGGAATGGCAAGGGTCACAGTTCGAAAATACCTAGATTTTTTAGCAACTAAAGGAACCGTTAGCATTGAACTACAATATGGAACAGTTGGACGACCAACGAAATATTATTCTATAAAATAGTTGAGCACAAATAGTTATTAAAATAAAAACTCATATAGAATCTGCTATTTTTCTTATTATGCATAGCTTTATGATGCTTTACTATGCACATTAATAAAAGAAAAGTAAGCAGATTCTTTTTTCTCTAGCAATCATCTTGTATTATAACAATTTATCAATATAACTAATTGTTATATACCATAAATACCAAAATGTTCATTAAAACCATAATATTGAATATTTATTCGTATAAAATACAATAGAAAGCGTTCACATCTTATACAGTTAGGAGTGAATTGACATGTGGCGTAACCCTATAAAAGTACTATTCTTAAACTTATGGTTTTTAACCATCCTTATAGGCTGTCAACAGCAAACCTATCCAACTGACAATGAGCAATTAAGTCATGAAGAACAAATTGTCATTCGTTTTTCACATGTTGTTGGTGAAAACACACCAAAAGGAATGGCAGCAATTAAATTTGCGGAGCTTATTAAGGAACGAAGTAATGGTCATGTAGAGATTCAAGTTTTTCCAAATGGTGTACTGTACAAGGATGGTGAGGAGATGAATGCTCTCTTAAGAGGAGATATTCAGATGATTGCCCCTGCCATTTCAAAAATTACTACGTTTGTACCCGAATGGTCTGTCATGGATTTACCTTATGCATTTAAAAATGCAAAAGAAGTTCATACATATGTTGAAAGCGAAGTTGGGCAATCATTAATGAAGAGATTAAATAAACACAATCTAATCTCGATGGGCATATGGGATAGTGGTTTTAAACAGTTAAGTAATAGTATTCGTCCCATCCAAAACTTAACTGATTTACAAGGCTTACGCATGAGAATAATGCCAAGTGATATTTTAGCCGAGCAATTTTCCATTGCCGGTGCCTATCCTAGACGAATCGATTTTAATACGGTCTTCCATCAACTACAAAAAGGCAATGTTGATGGGCAAGAAAATACGCTCACTAATATTACAAGCAAAAATCTACATTCACTTCAAGATTACTTAACTATTAGTAATCATGGCTATCTAGGCTATTTGTTATTAATGAACAATGAATTTTGGAATTCCCTCCCTAAAAATGTACAGGAGCTTTTGATTGATACTCTTGAGGAAGTACAAAAATGGGAGTGGCAACAAGCAGAGAATTTAAGTGCAGAAAGACTTCAGGAAATGGAAGCATGTCAATGCATACAAATTCATTATTTAACGGAGGAAGAAATAGAGGATTGGGAAAACGCCTTTAAACCAGTATACGACTATTATACAGAAAATTATGGTTTTAAATATATTGAGGCACTTCCTAAAAATCAATTTCATTAACTAGGGTTTAAAAGGTTGCCCTTTTAACTATAAATATATATTTTAGGGGGATATAGAATGAAAAAATGGCTTTTCATGTCATTCATGGCTTTGCTTTTACTAGTACTTGCAGCTTGTGGTGGCGACAAAAAAGAACAAGCTTCTGCACCAGCAGCTGAGGGAGATGGTGGCTACACCAAAGAAAAACCTCTTGTTATTAAATTCTCGCATGTAACTTCAATTGATAGTGTTAAAGGTAAAGCAGCCGAGGCATTTGCAAAATTAGTAGAGGAAAAAACAGAGGGTAAAGTGAAAGTTGAGGTTTATCCATCCTCGCAACTTTATGGAGATAACGATGAATTAGATGCCTTAGTATCAGGAAATGTGCATATGATTGCTCCTTCTGTAACGAAAATGGTAAAAATCGACCCTCGCTGGCAATACGTTGATATGCCATATCTTTTTGAAAATCAAGAGCATGCTCGTAAGTTCTTTAATTCAGATGTTGCAAAATTAATTTTAGAATCTGAACAACTAGCAGCTAACGACATTAAAGGTCTCGTGTTCTGGGAAAATGGCTTTAAACACTTTTCCAATAACAAACACCCACTTGTGACAGTGGACGATTTTAAAGGACTAAAATTCAGAGCACAAGCAGGTAAAGTTTTAGAATCGCAGTTTAAAGCTTTAAATGCAGGTTCTGCGACAATTGCATTTGGTGAAACGTATGCTGCCTTACAACAAGGAACAGTAGATGGACAAGAAAACACATTTAATAACTTTGATACTCAAAAATATCAAGAAGTTCAAAAGTACTTCTCCGTATCTGAACATGGTCGTCTAGACTATGCCATCTTTGTAAACAAAACATTTTGGAAAAAAATACCTTCAGAGCTATTGACAGCAGTTGAAGAATCATTAAATGAGGCAACAACGTTAGCTTGGGATTTAGCTGCGGAAGAAAACGAAAAATCATTCGAAAACATTAAAAACTCTGGCATCGAAGTCATTGAGCTATCAGATGCTGAAAAAGAAGCCATCAAAAAACAACTGGAACCAGTTTATGAAGAGTTTACTGATGTTATCACAGAAGAACTCATTAATGGTATTCGTGATTTAAAATAAACAGAGTTCTTAAAAAACTTACTATTCCAACAATTAGTTGATGTAAGGAATAGAAAATCGTAACAACTTCTAGGGTATTCTTTGTTAGGAAGTTGCACTGTAGTAGATGATTTATCATCAATATCAATAATTTTATTAGTATATCGCTTACTTAAAAACGGGTGCTAAGAAGCTCACTTCAAACTGCAACATTTACAGTGGGAATAAAAGCATCCGTTTTTAACTTTAAATAAAGGAGGCAAAAACATGAAGGCCGTTTATAAAATATGGGGCTACTTAGAAGAAATTCTTGCAGGAATTTTTTTCGTAGCAGGTGTTGTACTCATTTTTTATGGGGTTATTATGCGCTACATATTCAATGAACCACAAGCATGGGTAGAGGAATTAGCACGCTATTCTATAATTTGGGGTACATTTTTGGGGTTTGGCTTAGCTCTTCGCCACAATCAGCATATACAGGTGGATATTCTATATGACAAGTTAAAGCCATCGAAAAAACGTCTATTAGATTTAGTAGCAACAGGCTTGAGCATCGCCTTTTGCTTAATTTACACGTACTATGGTTTTGTTTTAGTGGAAAATCGCTATACATCTGGTATGGTTTCACTTGATATCGGGATTCCAATGTGGATTGTATATTTAGTCCTACCTCTTTCAGGTATTTTATTTTTACTAAGATTCGTAGAACGATTAGTTAATATTCTACGAGGAAAGGATGAAGAATATGCTAATCCTCTTACTTAGTTTCTTTTTGCTATTATTTCTACGAGTACCTGTTGCTATTAGCTTAGCACTATCAACAATTCTAGTGTTCTTCCAAATAGATTTTAATATGAATATGATTCCACAGCGCATTTTTACTGCATTAGATTCCTTCCCTATGATGGCCATCCCAGGATTCGTGCTAGCTGGCGTATTAATGGCGCGCGGTGGGATATCAAAATATTTAATTGAAGCTTTACGTGCATGGATTGGTCACCTGCCAGGTGGTCTTGCAGTTGTTACAATTGTTGCCTGTGCTATTTTTGCCGCTATTTCAGGCTCTTCACCTGCCACAGCAGCAGCAATTGGCTCTATTATGATCCCTGCAATGATTTCAGCAGGCTATAAAAAACGTTATTCGATGGGACTTGTTGCAGCAGGTGGTACATTAGGAATTTTAATTCCACCGAGTGTTCCATTAATTATTTATGGTATCACCTCGGAGCAATCAATTGGTGAATTATTTATGGCTGGGGTTCTTCCTGGATTAGCTTTAACAGGAATTTTAATTATTGCTGCCATCTTTTATGCGAAACGCAATGGATTTAATGGAGATCAACCAGCTTCTTGGGAAGAACGTGGGCGTAAATCTTTAAAAGCCATTTGGGGAGCATTTTTACCTTTTTTAATTTTAGGAACAATCTATTCAGGAGTTGTGACACCAACTGAATCAGCGGTGATTGCAGTTTTCTATGGCCTTATTGTATCCTTGTTTATCTATCGTGAAATGAAGCTAAAGGATTTCCGCGAAGTATTAGTAGAATCTATTAATATTACCGCTATGATTTTCTTAATAATAGGTGCCGCTTCGTTATTTGGGCTTTATTTAACAAATGCACAAGTACCACAACAAGTGGGCGCATGGATTGCTGAAAGCGATTTAAATAAGTGGATTTTTATGATCATTGTCAATATTTTGTTCTTTATTATGGGTATGTTCTTAGAAGCTGTCTCTATTATTTTAATCACTTTACCAATATTATTGCCAATTCTTGCACACTTCGATATCAATCTATTACACTTTGCCATTATTATGACGATTAATATGGAATTAGGTATGATCACACCACCAGTTGGATTGAATCTCTTTGTGGTAAGTGGGATAGCAAAAGAAAAACTTGGGGAAGTGGTAAAAGGCGTTATACCGTTTATCATTTTAATGATTATCTTCTTAGCACTTGTTGTCTTAATCCCACAACTTTCTCTCTGGTTACCAGAGCAAATGAAATAAGGCATTAAGATGTGTATAAATACAAAGGGTTATTCAATAAGAGATCGCTCTTTTTGGACAATTGTCATTAGTTTGGGCGGGGCTTCGGTTTTTGTCTTTGCTGCAATGTATTCTGTTCAGCCCCTGCTCCCCTTCTTTACAGAGCAATTTCATATTTCTGTATCCGTTGCAAGTCTATCCGTATCTATGACTACTCTATCAGTAATTGTTGGATTAATCGTGCTAGGTTTTTTATCAGATCGATATGGAAGAGTATTATTCATTCATTTATCCATAGTCTTTACCATCATACCATTTTTCTTCATGCCACTAACTGATTCTTTTTCTACTATTATTTTATTACGCTTTATTCAGGGCTTTGCTATTGCAGGTGTACCTGCAGCAGCACTTGCCTATCTTAGCGAAGAAATTGATCAACAATCAATGGGCTTTGCCACTGCATTGTATATTTCTTGTAATGCACTAGGCGGAACAATTGGTAGACTCATGATGGGGTATATCACTGAATATTTTTCATGGAAAATGGCATTTGTTTCATTAGCCATTATGGGGGGCATCGTTATGGTAATTGTCTGGTGGATGCTACCTAAATCCAAAAATTTTTCGGTACAACAGCGTACGATTCAACAAGATTTACAAGGCTTTTGTTTCCATTTGAAAAATCCTCAATTATTAATACTTTTTGGATTAGGAGTTATTTTACAATTATCCTTTACTGGGGTTTGGTCATTTATTCCCTATTACTTAACAGCGCCTCCTTTTCTATTATCTTTACAAAGCATTTCTTTTATTTTTTTAGCCTATGGTTTAGGTATTATTGGTTCGCCTATTGCTAATGCACTTGCAGGAAAAGTTGGATTAAATACCATTCGAACATTTGGTGTTTGTTTATTAACTGTGGGAATACTTTTTACATTAAGCAAGTCACTTTTCATTATTGTAATTGGACTTTGTCTAGCATGTTTAGGTTTTTTTACTGCTCATGCATTAACTTCTTCATTGGTAAGTCGGCTAGCTCTTTCTCAAAAAGGAAGTGCCTCTAGTCTATATCTGGTCGCTTATTACCTTGGGGTGGCCTCTGGAAGCACAATATTAAGCCCTGTTTGGTCATTATTTCAATGGCATGGTATCGTAATCATTACTGCTTTTCTGCCAATAACATACCTATTTATTTTAAATTCGCTACAGAAACAGCAAAAAAGAGATGTATTCAAAAAATGAGCATCTCTTTTTTTGCTAATTCATTGTTTTTTTACAAGGACAATTGCTTTCATTTCTTTATAATATATGCACAGCAAAATTCCTACTAAAATTAATAAAAAGCCATATAATTGAACACTTGTAGGGAATTGTTTTAAAAATACCGCACTCAATAGCATGGCTATAGCTGGCTCAAAGTTTAACAACAGTGACGCATTTGTTGAGCCGACCTCCTTCATTTTTTGATTCCATATTAAATTGCTTACCCCGTGGATAATAATCGCTGATAAAATGAGCAAAAACCAGTAGGGCATTGCAACTTGCCAATTCGTCTGTGGCAAAATAGTAAATGAAAACGGCACGAGCACCAGTAAACCTATTAAATTTGTATAGAACGTAATCGACTGGGCTGACATTTTCTGACTAAGATGATTGACAATAATGAGGAACAAAGCAAAGCTTAGCATTGTAATTAAGCTCAACACTTCACCCACACCGATTGAAATGGTGATAAGTGCCCCTTTGGTAATGATGAGGCCAACACCAACAAATGAAAGTATCGCACCTAGCCAAAATATGCCGTTCCGTGATTCATGATAGATCATTTTATTCAGTAGAGATGTAACAATCGGTGCACAGGCTAATATTAAAGCGGCAGTGATAGGAGAAGTGTGCTGGAGACTAGCATAAAAGCTATAGTGATTAATGGAAACGCCTAGTATTCCTGCAAGGATCAATAACAATAAATCATTTCTTGTAAATGTTGTTCGGAAAATTATTTTCCAACTAATACTTCCTAAAAACAGAACAATGACAATCAATCTAAAAATGGAGACTGTTAAAGGATCCCAATGGTCAATTAAAATAGAGCCAATAATGAAGTTACTAGCCCAAAAAAATACACAGCTAAATAAAATCATATAGATTGTTAGTTGTTTCATATTTTATCACACCCGCAAATAAAGAGATTTCTACATAAGTAATGGCAAATCTACTTTCCTTTATTCATCTTTTCTATTAAAACATAAGTATAGCAAACTAGAAGATTTCTAGTTTGCTATGTTATCTAAATAAGGGGGATTTAGATTTATACTTTGTTGATAAACTTACCTTTTGACATAACCACTCGGTTGGATGGTTTACGTGCAATAACTTCAGCGCTTGAAACTGCGTCAAAGAATACAAAACTTGCTTCATCTTTCACATTAGGCCAAGCCTTTTGACCATTTGCATCCAATGGTGTGATACCATTTGTAATATATTTTAATGTTTGTCGAATCGAACGTTCGTCAAGTTTACGAGAAATGTCTGCAAAAGTAGTCGCTTTTTCTAAAATATCTCCTGAGCCATTAGGACTCCAAGAATCATAAAAGCCGTCACAACCAAAGTGGACATCCACGCCGCGCTCTGCTAGTAATTCAATTGGTGGAATTAATCGTCGCAAATCAAATGGCACCGTTGACATTATTTTTACTTGTTGTTGTGCTAAACGATCTGCAATTTTATGCTGCTCCATGACTGATACATCACCAAGTGAAAAGGCATGACTTATCGCCGTTCTCCCCTGATATTTGGCATCCTCCACGATATCTATCCATTTATCGATTGTGTAATACCCAACATGGCCACCATCATGTAAATGAATATCGACATCAACATTAAATTCCTGTGCAATATCCATCACTTCATAAAGAGAAGGCTCAATCGAGTTATCGATGCCAGCTGGATCTAGGCCGCCAATCATCGTCGCTCCATTGCGTAAAGCTTCACGCAATAATTTAGGGACATCATCTCTTAATAGACCATGCTGTGGAAAGGCAATGACTTCGGATGTCACGACATCTTTATAATCGTCCAATGCCGCTAGTACACCTTCTAAATTTTTTAATCCAATGTATGGATCAATATTGACATGTGTACGAATATGATTCGCACCATTCTTAAGGATTTTTTCAATCATTGCAGTCGCACGTTGTTTACCTGTTGTAGCAAGAACGGATAGCTCTTGTGCTTCACGATCAAGTCGTTCCTTTAAATTCTTTACGGGCACACAAGCCTTCCAAGGTAAAGATAAGTAAGTTTTATCTAAATGATTATGCATTTCCTTAAAGGCAGGTAATAGCAGCTTCCCTTTCATATCTGTGACTTCGCTTGGAGACTCGATTGCGTCTGTTGCGGGTACAATTTGCGAAATGAAGCCATCTGTAATTTCAAGGTGAAAAAGCTCCACTTTCGTTCCAACTGTATCATTTTCCTTTAGATATTCTCCTGTTTCAAGTAGAACATTTGTCAGCCAGTGCTTCATCTGAATTCTCCTTTCAACTCTCCTACATCCTGTTGGTGTATCATTTTACCTCGTGAAATGACGGTAGTAATTGGACATCTTCTTGCTATCACATGGGCAGTGCTCACACCATCCACTAACAGCATATTAGCTTTATCACCAACTTGAGGCCAAACCCGTTCTCCAGCATCATTCAATGGTGTGATACCACCAGAAGCGTATTTCCAAGCTCGACTTAATGAATATTCATCAATAAAGCGGAATCTCTCCGCCATGACATTTAATTTCATAATCGTATTACCAGTACCATATGGTGACCAATGATCTGTTAAGCTATCATGTCCTACAGATACCTTGACACCATTGTTATAAAGATAAGGAATTGGTATCGTCGAACGATTCAAATCGATTGGGACAGTTGTCGTAACATCCATTTGTACCTCAGCCATCGCTTGAACTAAATTTTCTAAGCGTGACTGTTCTAAATCAGCAAGTGCCATCGCATGGCTAATTGTGACTTGTCCTTCTTTTTTCGCTTGTTTCGTTAACTCAATCAGCTTATAAAATTCAAATTCGCCTAGTGTGTTCGCCGTGTGAATATGAATATCTATCCCTGCATTATAGTCTTGGGCAATACCTATCGTTGTTTGCAATGACTTTTCGATATTGCGATCTACAATGGATGGGTCAACGCCACCAACAAGCGTTGCTCCCATTACCATTGCCTCACGGAGCAGTCCCTCTACATTGGAGCGTAATAAGCCATGCTGTGGGAAGGCTACAATATCATAGGTGATTTGATCTTGATAGTTTGCTAAAACTTGTTTTGTAATTTCAATATGCTTTGTCCCAATTTGTGGGTCAACATTACAATGTGATCGAATATGTGTGTGTCCTTGGGAAATGAGCCACTTCACCATTTCCTCAGCTCGATAAGCAGCTGTCGGTAATTGTTTAGGTAGTAGTGTTCTTTCTTCTTCAATGCGTGTTAAAATCCCTTTAGTAATGGGTCTTGGTGCCTGCCATTCTCCGCCGAAATACGTTTTATCAATATGAATATGCATTTCACGGAATGAAGGGACTAATAGTTGCTGTTGTGCATCTATTACTTCTACATCTCCATCAGCCACTATATCCTTATCTACTTGTTGAACATACCCATCCTCGATTAGAACATCATAAATACCTGTACGAGTAGCAACAATGTGTTCATTTTCGCGCTCATATGCTTCTTCTAATCTCACATTTTTCAGCAATAGTTTACTCATAGTTTCCTCCCAATTGGTATTTTTTCGTCTATCACCAAATTTTGACTACTCTACAATTTCAACGCCACTGATCATCGTGTAGTTAGATGCATCTAACCAGAAACCTTTTACAGCATTGCTGTAAACTGCTAAATGCTCATAGTTACGCACTGGAATATAGACAGCCTCGTCTAACTCGATTTGCATTGCTTCTTTGTAGATTTCATTACGTGCCTCTTGGTTTGCTTCAGAACGTCCTTGCTCAATTAGCTTATCTACTTCTGGATTTGAATAGTAGAAATGGTTTCCTGGAGGTCCCATAGAAGCAGTGTGGAATAGATTGTATTGGTTATAATCAGCATCACCCGTTGCATTACCCCAGCCACTAATAAAGATTTGGTGCTGCTCTTTCGTAATTTCAGAAATAAATGCACCATACTCCATTACTTGAATATCTACATCTAATCCGATTCCTTTTAATTGAGATTGAATAACCTCCGCCATGTTGATACGCTCTTTACGATCACTTGTCAGTAATTTAACTTTTGTTCCCTCTTGAACACCAGCTTCTTTTAACAATTCTTTTGCCTTCACTACATCATAGTCATACGGTTTCGTTTCACTAGAATATCCAATAATTTTTGGACTCATTGCAGAATTTGCAAGTGTTCCTACATTATCATAAATACCGCTAATAATTGCTTCACGGTCAACAGCATAGCTAATAGCTTGACGTACTTTTACATCTGATAATAACGCATCTTTCACGTTGAATCCGATAAATTCTACTGCTAGTCCTTCTGCACGGAATAAATTCATCGTTGAAGAATTATCAATACGATCAATCTCTGTTACAGGTACTTGTTCAGCAATATGTGCTTCTCCACTTTCAATCATTGCTAGACGAGTAGAATCCTCTGGTACAACTTTAAATGTTACTTTATCTACTTTCGGTACAGTTCCCCAACAGTCTTTATTCGAAGTTAAAGTAATTTCTTGACCTGATTTCCAAGTTTCAAATACAAATGGGCCTGTTCCTACTGGATGAGTTGCTAATTCGTCCGCTGCTTCAGCAATCGCTTTTGGGCTCATCATACTCCCCTCTTGACTAGCTAAAATAGATAGAAGCGGAGCATATGGTTCTTTTAATTTCAACGTTACAACATATTCATCATCTACCACTACTTCACTAATCATAGATAATTTATCACGCTGTGGTGATCCAGTTGCAGGATCTAGAATTCGGTCAAATGTCGCTTTTACAGCCTCTGCATTAAAACCTGCTCCATCATGGAATTTAATGCCTTCATTCAATGTAAATGTCCAAGTGACTTCATCTTTTTGCTCCCACTCTTTTGCAAGTAATGGAACAATTTTACGATCTCTATCAAAAGCGACAAGTGTTTCATATACCTTGCCATGAATAATATTTGCTGATGGAATATCTGTAATAAAGTGAGGATCAAGACTTGTCGCATCTGCTGCTCTTAGAACAACTAATTCTCCTCCTACGCTTTTTGATCCCTCTTTGGAACCTTCTGTACTATTATTGCTAGCAGTAGAGCAGGCTTGCAGAATAAGTACAGTCATTAGTGCCATGAATAAAAACAACTTCATTTTCTTCATCAACATTTCCTCCTTGTGTGATTTGTTCCTTACATTTCGAATTATAAAGAAATAAAATTCACTTGTTTTTTAATATTTTTACGTGTTTTTTAAATTTTCTGACTAATAAGCCATAAAATATTTACATTCTTTACGCTTTTCACTAAATTGAAATCAACTCAAATAGAAAAGGAGTATTCGATATGAATAAAGTAGCAACTACTATTGATCGTTCTGTTTTAGTGAATGCACGCAAGGCATCTAGAAAAAAGAATCTTGTTTCTTTCCTAAACAAAATCAAAAAAAATAAAGCAGCTGTCGCAGGAGGCATCATCATTCTTCTATATATATTGATGTTTCTTATCGGGCCCATTTTAGCCCCCTACGATCCCTACGACGTACAATTAGATCAAAAATTACAAGGGCCAAGCGTTGACCATCTAATGGGAACGGATGACAAAGGGCGAGATATTTTAAGTCGAATTTTATATGGATCCCGTTTATCAATCGGTGTTGGTATTTCAGCTGTTTTATTCGGTGGTACAATCGGCACTTTCTTAGGTCTTATTGCTGGCTATTATGGCAGATGGGTTGATTCTATTATTAGTCGAATTTTAGATATCATGCTTGCCTTCCCTGGTATTTTGCTAGCTTTAGCGATTGTCAGTGCATTGGGACCAAGCCTTATCAATGTCACAATTGCTGTTGGGTTTTTCTCTATTCCCATGTTTGCTCGTATAGTACGTGGTTCAACAATGGAAGTTAAAAAATTAGAATATATCGATGCTGTCAAAACACTTGGAGCGAATGATATGACGATTTTAATTAAGCATATTTTTCCAAATATTTTATCACCTATTATTGTACAAGCATCTATGCGCTTAGCAACCGCTATTCTATCTGCTGCAGGTCTATCATTCTTAGGTTTAGGTGCTCAGCCACCATCTCCTGAATGGGGTGCCATGCTTTCTAACGGACGAGATTTCCTATTTACCGCTCCTTATATGGCGCTATTCCCAGGTATTATGATTTCTATACTTGTATTAGGCTTTAACTTATTTGGTGACGGTTTACGCGATGCACTCGATCCAAGAATGAAAAATTAAAGGAGAGAAGACACATGACATTATTTATCTTAAAACGACTAGCTCAAATTATTCCTGTGACACTTGGTGTAACGCTTGTTGTTTTTCTAATTATGCAGATGATTCCTGGAGACCCAGCGATTATTTTAGCAGGAGAAGGAGCTTCTCAAGAAACAGTGGCAGAATTACGTGAAAATTTAGGACTCAATAAACCATTAGCAGTTCAATATACAGACTATATTAAAAATCTTCTACAAGGAGATATGGGTAACTCTTTAAAAAATAATCAACCAGTATTCGAGGAAATTATCTCCCGATTACCAATTACAATAGAGCTAGCCTTTTATAGTATTTTAATCACAATTGTTCTAGGGCTTATTGCGGGTATTATCTCCGCTATCCGTCCTTATTCATTGATGGATGTAGGATTAATGGTTGTCGCTTTATTAGGGATTTCCCTTCCAAGCTTCTGGTTAGGAATTTTATTAATGTATGTATTCTCTGTACAGTTACACTGGCTTCCTGTAGCAGGCTGGGATAGTGCCAAACATATTATTCTACCAGCTGTCACACTTGGTGCTGGTGGAGCTGCCATCGTCGCTCGTATGACTCGCTCTAGTATGTTAGAGGTTGTAAACCAAGACTATATACGAACAGCGAAAGCAAAAGGCTTAAAAGGATACATCATCATTTTAAAGCACGCATTACGCAATGCCTTGATTCCAGTTATTACAGTAGTAGGCTTACAGTTTGGTAGTTTACTTGGCGGAACAGTTTTAGTTGAATCTGTTTTCGCTGTAAACGGATTAGGACGAATGATTGTAGATGCCATTCGAACACGTGATATACCAGTCGTACAAGGTGGCGTTCTTGTTGCCTCATTAATATTTGTTTTCATTAATCTTTTTGTAGACATATTGTACCGATTCTTTAATAAACGGATGGATTTAAACTAAGGAGGGGAAAAACGGATGAAACAAGAAACCGTGTTGGAAGTAAAAAATTTACAAACCTATTTTTATTCGAGTGAAGGGGTTGCCAAAGCTGTAGATGGGGTATCCTTTACGCTTCAAAAAGGGGAAACACTGGGCATTGTTGGTGAATCTGGTTGTGGGAAATCCATGACTTCCCTGTCATTACTTCGTTTAGTACCATCGCCTCCTGGTAAAATCATTAATGGCGAAATTTTATTAAATAATACAGACATTTTGAAGCTCTCAGATGAAGAGCTACGTAAAATTCGAGGCAATAAAATCTCGATGATTTTCCAAGAGCCTATGACAAGCTTAAATCCTGTGTTATCCGTTGGAGAGCAAATAGCTGAATCCATTCGATTGCACCAAGGCTTATCACGTAAAGAAGCATGGCAAAAGGCTGTCGATATGATTCGCCTAGTTGGAATTCCTGCACCCGAAAAAAGAGCGAAGCAGGAGCCTTATCAGTTAAGTGGTGGGATGCGACAGCGCATTATGATTGCCATGGCACTAGCGTGTACACCAGATGTGTTAATTGCTGACGAACCGACGACTGCTCTAGATGTAACCATTCAAGCTCAAATTATTGATATTATTCAAAACCTGCAAAAACAACTAGGCATGAGCATTATCTTCATTACCCATGACCTTGGTGTTGTAGCAGAAATCTGCGATAAGATTGCTGTTATGTATGCGGGGCAGGTTGTAGAAGAAGGCACAACAGAAAGTCTTTTTGAAAAACCGCTACACCCTTATACAAATGGATTAATTCAATCATTACCGAAGCTATATGAAGACCAAGAAGAATTATCTACTATTCACGGAACTGTCCCAAGTCCCTATAATTATCCAATTGGCTGCCGTTATGCAGAACGTTGCCCTTTTGCTACGGATTTATGTCGTGAACAACAGCCTGAGCTTTTGACTGTTGAGCAAGGTAAAAAGGTAAGATGCTGGATGTACAGTAATGAATGGCAAGGAGACACACTTATGAAGGAGCTGACAGTATGACAACAGCGCAACACACACAACCACTATTACAAGTAAATGATTTAAAGCAGCATTTTTTCTTAAAAAAAGAAAAGCTCTTCGGTCCACAGCAGGTTGTAAAAGCTGTGGATGGGGTATCTTTCGACATCATGCCTGGTGAGACCCTCAGTATTGTTGGAGAATCTGGCTGCGGAAAATCAACAACTGGTCGTTCTATTTTAAGATTAGATGAGCCTACTGCTGGAGAGGTATTGTTATTCGGTAAAAATTTAGTGAATATGAACAAAAAAGAGCTTCGTGCGGCACGCAAGGACATTCAAATTATTTTCCAAGATCCCTATGCTTCCCTTAACCCACGAAGAACGATTCGTAAAATGTTAACAGAGGCCATGTCTATTCAAAAAATTGTACCACCTGAGCAACAAGAAGCACGCATGATTGAATTAATGTCCCTTGTAGGGTTACGTCCTGAATACTTAGAGCGTTATCCACATGAATTTTCTGGTGGTCAGCGTCAGCGTATTGGTATTGCCAGAGCCCTTGCTGTTAATCCTAAAATTATTATTTGTGATGAGTCTGTTTCTGCCCTAGACGTTTCTATTCAAGCTCAAATACTAAATTTACTAAAACAACTACAAAGAGATTTAGATTTAACCTTTTTATTTATCTCACACGATTTAAGTGTTGTTCGACATATTTCAGACCGTATTATGGTGATGTATCTTGGAAAGGTCGTAGAAATTGCTGATAAGCATTCTCTTTTTACTCAGCCACATCATCCTTATACAAAAGCACTGTTTTCTTCTATACCTGTCATTGATAAGCAGCATCGAAAGGAGCGTATTATTTTAAAAGGTGACTTACCATCACCTCTTAGCCCCCCTACTGGCTGTAGCTTTCACACACGTTGCCCATTCGCAACAGATAAATGTAAAGCAGAAGTACCAGCACTACGAGCCATCACTGCAACACATAAGGTAGCTTGCCATTTCGCAGAAAATTTAGTTTAATGTATCTTACACTTATAAATTAAACGGAGAGGTCATTATGTTACAACCAGAAACCTTCAACATATATATTCTCCTATGTGTAATTGCTCCAATTATTGGAGCTTTTCTGCTTACTTTTATATTTATTTTCGAAAAGCAAATCGATAGCCTTGAGGAGGAAAAAAGAAATTTAGAGCTTGAGCAGGATTTACAAAGAGCAAATATTCTTCAGTTGAATCAGCAAATACAGCCACATTTCTTTTTCAATGCATTAAATTCATTATTAAGCCTAGCTCGCATCAATCGGAAGGAAGATTTAGTTGCGGGCATGGAGGCTTTGGCAACATTTTTTAAATTTAAATACAATAATCATGAGGTGTTAATTGCGTTAAAGAACGAGATACAATTTGTCGATAGTTATTTAAATATTCAACAATTGCGATTTGGCCATCGTTTGACTGTAAATAAATATGTTGATGATAAAGCACTATCCGTCCAAATACCACCTTTTATTCTGCAGACCATTATTGAAAATGCATATAAACATAGCTTTGAAAAACATATAGGACCTGCAGAGCTATCCATTATAATCAAAAAAATGGATAATAGCTTATTAATTGAAATTAAAAATACACAGCCATTAGAAAAAATAGAAATGACTACTGAACAGGTAGTAGACGAACTGCAGCAAGGTTATGGTCTCGAAAATATTAGAAAACGACTTGAGCTTATCTATGGGCTAGAAAATATTTTATTCTCGATTCAAAACAATGAACAGTATTACACCGTTACAATCCATGTTCCTGCTTAGGCATTCTATCAACTGGAAGGAGAAAGGAGAATCTCACCATGAATATTTTAATCGCAGATGATGAGCCATTAGAGCTTGAGCAAATGATTTATTTATTAAAGCCACATTTTCCAAATTGGACCTTCCATACTGCCCAAGATGCCTCACAAGCTCTGCAATTAGCTAAAAAGCACCGTATGACTATCGCCTTTTTGGATATTCAAATGCCTGGGAAAGATGGAATCACGTTGAGCAAGGAATTAAAAGCGCTTTATGAGGTAGACATCATCATGGTAACAGCTTATCAAACGTTTGAATATGCCCAACAAGCATTGCGGATCGGAGTAAAGGATTATCTTACAAAACCAGTCATTGCAAGTGAATTAGATGCGATTGTGGAGAAATATAAGGTGTGGAGTTCTAACCATGATGCGATCCAAAGCGCACTTTCCTATATTCATGAAAACTATTATGAAAAACTGAGTCTCAATATTATTGCTGAAAAAATTCATTTGAATCCTAGCTATTTAAGTAGGAAATTTTTGGAGGAGCAGTCTATTGGCATTAATGAATATATTAATAATTATCGCCTAGAAATGGCTGTAAAGAAAATCAATGAAAATCTAGACACAAGTATGTCTGCGATTGCTGAGAGCTGTGGTTTTAATAGTCAGCACTATTTTAGTGTTGCGTTTAAGAAAAAATATAATCAATCACCACGTCAATATAAATCCTCTAAAATGAGTAAAGGTCTTTAGATAGTATGTTAAGGAAGTTTTCATTGCTTGTTCCATTTGCAAGTTTAAGCACAGCAGCAGGAGTCATTATTCTTTTAGCGAGATGGATTAATGGTAATTTATTATTGTCCTCTCCTTCAGCCCTTATTTCTTTTGGTTTTATGGCGGGCATTTGTTATACATTAGCAACAGCTATTTCGTTTATCATACTTGGCTCATTGTTGAATAAGAGCGATTACACAAAAAATCAGCATACACAAAGTTTTTTGCTCTTTACCATACAGCGTAAATTGTCTGGTATGAATTTAAAGGTTATACGTCTATTTTACCTGCTAACAGGTATTGAACTTTGGCTTATTCAATTAATAAGCATTAGTGTATTGTCTGAAATTATGTTAAATATTCCAGTACCTATTACACTTTTTTTCTTTTTAATCGGCATCTTACTTCTTGACCGCATCATGTCAGTGAAAAGTATACTATGGTTGGAAATTTTATTTATTATTGCTCTTTTTTCATTACTTATTTTTATCCCTATTTATTACTTTGTATTAAATGGGGCAAGCACCGTATATGAGGGTATTCGCTTATATCACCCTTATTTATTTTATTTTAAAAATAGCGAAATTCTGCTGTTCTATGTCATTATTCAACTAGCCGTTTTAGGACAAGTATTTTTTGATAAATCAACATGGTATTTAATTGCCTTTATAAAACCTAAAAAAGTACGTCGCAGTCTGTTTTCCTCAGGTGTAATTTTAGCGTTATTAACGCTATCATTTACTGCGATTTTAATGATTGCCCTATACAGCGGATCATTTGGCCAATTCCAAGTACTGATTTTTACGTTTTTATATGAAGTGCAACCAGGCTTTCTTACATTTGCTTTTCTCGTCATTGTCCTATTAGCCATTGTCACAACCTTGCTTGTGGACATGCGGGCAACGAAACGTTTTTTTGTGATCAAAAGACCCTATTATTTCTATTTGATTGGCCTAATGATTATCTTATTCACCTGTTTCTTATCTATCGATTTAACGATTTTAGGTGTTATTTATTCTTTTGCCTTCCTGCACATTACCATGCTACCGTTTGTGTTAATCCTTTTATTTACGAATCGTCATGTTCATAAGCATAGTTGGCTTGTCATCCTGCTTTCCATCATCATTGGAATTGGTGTTGGTTTAAGCTTTAATACGCTTTACGGATTAGCTGCAAGCTTTATGATCTCAAGTATTTATCAATTAATGCTTCAGACTGAAACGATAGAAAAAAATACCTGAACTCGAGATTATTCGGGTTCAGGTTTATACTTTATTTAACTGATATAAAATAAGAATAGAATTAGTGATAGCAAGCCAACAATGGCCGAACTAATGGAAACATAATGTCTTTTTTCCTCTCGACCATAGTAATAGTCAATAAAAATAGAGCTGAAAAGGCTGACAGCTAAATATCCTCCAATGATAACAGTAAATAAAATCCATCCTTTTATTATGATCACCATGAGCATCATGGTATTCAAAATTTTAATAGCCCAAACAGCACGTCTATGCCGACTATTGACATATTCCTTTGGTATGTTAAATTTTTTCCTCATTAGTTTATCGACAAGCATTTGGATAGCTATGAGAAAAACTAGCATAACGATTAAACCTGACATTCCCAATTTAGCATCTTCTTTGAGAGCAAGATCTAAATAAGCCTTTGCCAGCTCTTTATTATCTACTTTATAAAATGAATTGTTGTCATAATCAACAATTCCGATATCCTCCTCGTTTATGAACATTTTCAGCTTCATAACCTGCCCTTTTTCAAACTCTACCCAGACATCACGTTGTAATCTAAAAAAGGTACGCTCATTCATTTGTTTCATTGTAGCTTGCTGTAATAGTTGATGTAATAACTCTTTTTCTGAACTTTGCTCCATTACTCGTTGTCCAATGACCCACCCAGGTCTTCCAGCCTTAAAGATCTCCTCATCTGAATTATAAATCATTGTATATTTTTTTATTGATTGCTGCTGTGCTAACTGAACAATTGAAGCATGTTGCTTTTGCTCTATCTGCCCTAATGGACCGATTTCTATTATCAATAGAAACATGACAATCGTGCCTATGATGATCAAGGGATATGTCCAGCGTCTTGTTTTTTTTGTTTTCCGCACTTGCCGTAAAATATCCTCCTGTAAGGATTGTGTAAATCGTGGTGCTTCACCAAGTTCTTGATCCAATTTCTCTTTAAAAGTAGTCATCCATTAACACCTCCCACTCACTATTCACTAATTTTTCCTGTAACATTTTCCTTGCTCGATGCAATCTGGTTTTAACTGTATTTTCTGCACATGTAAGAATATCTGCAATTTCTCTAACCTTTAATTCCTGATAATAATAAAGAATGACGACTTCTCTATAAGTAATAGGCAACTCAAATAAAGCATTTGTTAAGTTTGACCGTTCATGCTGTGCTAATAGCAGCGTTTCTGGTGTTCGTTTACTTGCACCAATATGCAATTTTTCAAAAAGTTGATGGCGTTTATTTTTCCAGCTTCGTAAATAATCATGACTTTTATGTACAGTTATTTTAACTAAATAGGTCTTTAGAGATGCTCTATGTTCAAAGCGATCCCGCTGCCGATAATAAGAAAAAAAGACATCCTGGACTATTTCTTCTGCCATCGCCCAATCCTTTACATAAAGATAAGCCACACGTAAGCAATATTCTCCGTGTTCTTTCATAATGGCCACTAAATGCTCACTCATCCAAACACCTCCTATAAACATTCACCCTATAGTCGTAATCCGAACTTAGTTGGTTTCAAAAAAATCGAAAAAGTTTCGTTAACATGAGAGTCATAAAACGAAAAAATCCTCACACAATAAGAGGGTATTTTTTATGAAATATCCTACATTTTTTAGACTGAATTTATTTGTATGCCATGTTACATACTTTTTTTCTATTATCTATTGAATAACTAGCAAAAAAACTGTTATAGTGAGATTGTTTGTCTGACGTCTGACTAATTAAGATCTTTTAGCTGTTCTTCTGAAATTGGAACATCAGGACAAAAAATCACAGATACTTATGGAGGAACTTATGAGATACTTAATTTCCCTTTGTGGATTGTTACTTGTTTTTGCCTTAGCTTTATTAATGAGTAAAAACAAAAAAGAAATAAAATATAAATATATAGCGATTATGTTGATCATCCAATTTTTATTGGCAGCTTTACTCCTTAATACAACAGTTGGCTATGTGCTAATTAAAGGAATCACCAAAGTATTTGATCACTTATTGTCCTATGCAAATGCGGGGATATCATTTGTTTTTGGTGGCTTAGCAAATGAAGGAGAATCACCCTTCTTTTTAGCAGTTTTATTACCGATCGTCTTTATATCTGTTCTGATTGGGATTTTGCAGCATTTTAAAATTCTTCCCTTTCTAATGAAATGGGTAGGCTTATTTTTAAGTAAAGTAAGTGGTATGGGGAAGTTGGAATCCTATAATGCTGTTGCTTCTGCTATGGTAGGCCAATCAGAAGTGTTCATAACTGTTAAAAAGCAATTAGATAAGATTGCACCTCAACGAATGTATACATTATGCGCATCTGCTATGTCGACTGTTTCGATGTCAGTAGTGGGAGCTTATATGACGATGATTGAGCCAAAGTATGTTGTTACAGCCATTGTATTAAACCTGTTTGGTGGATTTATTATTGTTTCCATCATTAATCCATACACTGTGGATGAAAAAGAAGATATCTTAACAATTGAAGATGAACAGAAGCAAGCGTTCTTTCAAATGATTGGCGAATATATTATGGATGGCTTTAAAGTAGCCATCATTGTTGGGGCGATGCTTATTGGTTTCGTAGCATTAATGGATTTAATCAATTCATTATTCGATATGATTATCGGTATATCTTTCCAAGAAATATTAGGCTATATCTTTGCGCCAATCGCTTTCCTAATGGGTATCCCATGGGCAGATGCTGTGGCTGCTGGCGGTATTATGGCAACCAAATTAGTAACAAACGAATTTGTTGCTATGATTAACCTTGGCGATGTTGCCGAGTCCATGAGTGAACGTACATTAGGTATTATTTCTGTATTCCTCGTATCTTTTGCCAACTTTTCATCAATCGGGATTATTTCAGGAGCTGTAAAAGGTTTGAATGAAAGGCAAGGGAATGTCGTTGCTAGATTTGGTTTAAAGTTGTTGTACGGCGCTACACTCGTAAGTATCCTAACAGCTATTATTGTGGGATTGATTATTTAAATTGTATCAGGAACTATTTATTGAACTGCACTCAGTTAGAGGGGTGCAGTCCTTTTTTATTGCTTAGGGTTACTCCAAATTAAAAAATGTACATTACTAAAATTG
This sequence comes from Lysinibacillus sp. BSL11, assembly GCF_052928325.1. Lineage (NCBI taxonomy): Bacteria > Bacillati > Bacillota > Bacilli > Caryophanales > Bacillaceae > Lysinibacillus > Lysinibacillus sp. BSL11. Next base: position 162,896 of record NZ_JAVGCX010000010.1, read on the forward strand.
AATTTAGTAATGTACATTTTTACTTTATATCTCTTTATTTTACGACAATATTGACAAGTTTGCCTGGAATAACGATGATTTTCACTAAGCTCTTTCCTACCATGTATTCTTGAACCTTTTCATCGGCAAGTGCTACTTTTTCAATATCCTCTTTTGAAGCATCTTTTGCTACGACGATCTTAGCACGTACTTTACCAGCAACTTGTACTGCAATTTCTACTTCATCATCCACAAGCTTTGCTTCATCATATGTTGGCCATTGCTCATATGAAAGTGTTGAATCGTGTCCTAATAACTGCCATAGTTCTTCTGCAATATGCGGAGCGATTGGAGCTAGCATTTTCACAAAGCCTTCAGCATAAGTCGTTGGAATCACATCAGCTTTATAGCAATCATTAATAAAGACCATCATTTGTGAAATAGCTGTGTTAAAGCGAATGCCTTCATAATCCTCTGTCACTTTTTTCACTGTTTGGTGGTATGATTTTTCAAGTGATTGATCGTTAGACACTTGGATTTTTGCTGAAATTGCGCCATCTTCTTCATTGACAAATAGACGCCAGATACGGTCTAAGAAGCGGCGTGCTCCATCTAAACCATTTGTCGACCATGCAACAGAAGCCTCAAGTGGGCCCATGAACATTTCATATAAACGTAATGTATCGGCACCATGTGACGTAATGATTTCATCTGGGTTGACAACATTACCCTTAGATTTAGACATTTTCTCGTTACCTTCACCTAGAATCATTCCCTGGTTAAATAATTTTTGGAATGGCTCTTTTGTATGAACAACGCCTAAATCATAGAGAACTTTATGCCAGAAGCGAGCGTATAGTAAATGCAATACAGCATGCTCCGCACCACCAATATAAATATCCACTGGTAACCAACGTTTTAGTAACTCTGGGTCTGCAATCGCCTCTGTATTTGTAGGGTCGATATAGCGTAGGAAGTACCAGCTCGAACCTGCCCACTGCGGCATTGTATTTGTTTCACGACGCCCTTTTTTACCTGTCTCTGGGTCGACAACATTTACCCATTCATCAATATTTGCTAATGGTGATTCACCAGTACCTGATGGACGGATATTATCTGTTTTTGGTAGCATTAATGGTAATTCTGATTCTGGAACTGGCGTTATCGTGCCATCTTCCCAATGAATCATTGGAATTGGTTCACCCCAATAACGCTGACGGGAGAATAACCAGTCACGTAGACGATAAGAAATTTTCTTCTCCCCTACACCTTTTTCCGCTAACCATTCAATGGCTTTCGCAATGCCATCTGCTTTATTTAAGCCATTCAGGAATTCAGAGTTAATATGTTGACCATCACCTGTAAATGCTTCTTTGCTAATGTCTCCACCTTCAAGGACAGGAACGATGTCTAAGCCAAATTCAGTTGCAAATTCATAGTCACGCTCATCATGTGCTGGCACCGCCATAATAGCACCTGTACCATAAGACACTAACACATAGTCAGCAATCCAAATTGGCACTTTTTTACCGTTAATCGGATTCACTGCATAAGCACCTGTAAATACGCCTGTTTTTTCTTTCGCTAAATCTGTACGCTCTAGGTCAGATTTCATTTTAACTTTCTCTAAATAAGCCTCAACAGCTTGGCGTTGGTCAGCTGTTGTAATTTGTTCCACTAATTTATGCTCTGGTGCAAGCACACAGTATGTAGCACCAAACAATGTATCAGGACGTGTTGTGAAAACTGTGAAGTTTTGATCTGAACCGTCAATGGCAAATGTCACTTCTGCCCCTTCTGAACGGCCAATCCAATTGCGTTGCATATCTTTAATAGATTCAGGCCAATCAACTTCTTCTAAGTCATCGATTAAACGGTCAGCATAGGCTGTAATTTTAAGCATCCACTGCTTCATTGGTCGGCGTTCTACTGGATGACCACCACGCTCTGATTTCCCATCAATTACTTCTTCGTTAGCTAATACCGTACCAAGTGCTGGACACCAGTTAACAGCTACTTCATCCACATAAGCTAAACCTTTCTTATAAAGCTGGATAAAAATCCATTGTGTCCATTTATAATACTCTGGATCAGTTGTGTTAATTTCGCGATCCCAATCATAGCTGAAGCCTAGCTCTTGAATTTGTCGTTTAAATGTCGCAATATTTTTAGCTGTAAATTCAGCTGGATCATTCCCTGTATCAAGTGCATATTGCTCAGCCGGTAAACCAAAAGCATCCCAGCCCATTGGATGAAGTACATTATAGCCTTGCATACGTTTAAAGCGTGATAGAATATCAGTTGCCGTATACCCCTCTGGATGGCCTACATGAAGTCCTGCGCCAGATGGATAAGGGAACATATCTAATGCATAAAATTTAGGCTTCGCTGTTTCATTTTCAGTTTTAAATGTTTTGTTATCAGCCCAATATTGCTGCCACTTTTTTTCAATTTGTTCATGATTAAAACTCATTTTTTTTTCCTCCTTCGATTGATCGTGCTGCTCTCCATCATAATTGACAAAATATTTAAAAAATAAAAAAACTCGCCCCTTTCTTATAGAAGGGACGAGAGAATTTGTACTCCCGCGGTACCACCCAAATTAGTGATTACACTCGGCTCAAGCTTCCTTAACGCGGAAGAAACGACACACGTTGTTTCACGCGGGCAGACTCAGAAGGCGAGTTCAACTTGCATTCTTACTAGCTCCCACCAACCGCTAGCTCTCTAAAAAGAACCACAAATCTACTATTCCTCATCACAGTCTTTACATGATATTGCATTTATTCTAATGGAAAGTATTGAAAAGCACAAGCCTTTGTTTACAGCTTACCCATTACTGAACAATTAAATCCTTTTCTTCCTTAGACTTTGATAAATCCTGACATTCATGAAAAGCAAAGTGCTGACAACCAATACATTGATTGACGTTTAAATAATGGAAAGCTTTTGTAATCGCTTCTCCAGTATGCTGAAAAAAATGCTGCGCGCCTATTTTATCGTAAAGTCCATTGTGCTGAAGAGCATCCTTTACATCTCCTTGCACACCCGTTACCAAAATAGTACCGCCCTGTGCTGTATAATTTTCAATGATATTGCTAAAATATGCTTCTCCAGTAGAATCCATAAAGGGCACTTTCCCCATCCGTAATATCAAAACTCTTGGTTGCTGATGCAAAGTACTTTCAATCGTTTGTTCAAACATTTGTGCAGCACCAAAAAACAACGGCCCTTCAATTGTGTACATACTAATTTGCGGGCAATCATGCTGCTGATGCACTACATGTGGCTGTACCTTTTCACTTTTATTTGAATGATCTGGAAGTACTTTTGTAACAACAAGCTTTTCACTCATGCGTTTCGCAAATAATAGCACAGCCAGCACAAGCCCTACCTCAACTGCTAATGTAAGACTAGTGAATACCGTTAATAAAAAGGTAATCAATAATACTAGTGTGTCGCCTGATTTTAATTTTGCGATATGTGAAAAATGATGTCGTTCACTCATATTCCAGGCTACGACCATCAGTACCGGAGCCATGCTTGCTAACGGAATATGAGATGCATATGGAGCTAATAACAATAATGTGATTAAAACAAACACACCATGAATGATACCCGACATGGGAGATACTGCGCCTGTTTTGATATTGGTCGCTGTGCGTGCAATGGCGCCTGTTGCTGGAATACCACCGAATAAAGGCGTCACAATATTAGCAATCCCCTGACCAATTAACTCACGATTACTGTTATGCTTACTATTTGTCATTCCATCCGCCACAACTGCCGATAATAGAGACTCAATACCACCTAGCATTGCAATGACAAACGCGGGACCAATAAGTTGTTGTAATCGTTCGAGCGTGATGTTCGGTAAGGCGAAATGAGGTAATGTATTAGGAATTTGACCATAAGCGGTTGCAATAGTAGCAACTTGTCCTGAAAAGAAGAAAGTTGCCATCAGTGTAGAGACAATGATACCCGCTAATGCTCCAGGAACCTTTGGAAAAAACTTTGGTGTTATCATTATTGTCGCCAAGCATACGGCGGCAGTAAGAATACTATACGTATTTGTCGTACCAAGCTGCTTAATGATTTCCTGTATGTTGGCGATAAAATATTCATGTCTTTTAACATTTGTTAGGCCTAGAAAGTTAGCGATTTGACCTGTAAAAATAATCACAGCTATCCCTGCTGTAAAACCAACTGTTACAGGACGTGGAATAAACTTAATTAAAGTCCCTAACTTAAAAAAGCCCATGACACAAAGCAATACCCCTGCCATTAAACCCGCAAGTAATAAATCTTCATAACCATAGGTAAGTACAATCCCCAATAGAATTGGCACAAACGCCCCCGTAGGCCCACCTATTTGATATTTAGAACCGCCAAAGAGAGAAATAAGAATACCTGCAATGCAAGCCGTATAAATCCCATACTCTGGTTTCACACCCGATGCTATGGCAAAGGACATGGCAAGCGGAATAGCAACGATTCCCACAATAATCCCTGACAATAAATCCTTCTTTACATGTTGAACTGAATATCCTTCAAAGCGTCCTGTAAACAGTGACTTCATAGATAAATCTTCCCTTCGAAATAATAAGCAAAGCCCAATTTGTCATCATCATTGATTTACTTATTCTCTTCGTCACCTTCATTACTTGTCATTTCCTCTAATCTCGAAATGGTATGAACCAAATGGTTATTAAAAATATCCTTTGCCACCCCAAGTAATGCACCAATCATTGGGTCACTTAAAGAATAATAAACTTTTTTGCCTTCCTTGACGCCATAAACAATATTTTTAGCACGCAATACACTTAATTGCTGAGAAACAGCAGAACCCTCTTTCTCTAAGCAATCTTGAATCTCATTGACACTTTTCTGTCCATCTACAAGGAGTTCAAGTATTCTAATGCGTAACGGATGTGCTAATGCTTTGAAAAAATCTGCTTTAAACTGTTGTAAACCCTCTTCCATAAAAAACCCCTCCATATAACTACATATTCAAATATTTGAATATGTATGATTGTAATCCTGTCACAACATTTTTTCAATATCTACTATAAAAAAAAAAGAACAAAAACAAGTGCTTAACACTCGTTTTTGCTCTTTTCAGTGTATTAATCTGCTACTATTTTGTTCTTCTTTAAAGGATAATCGTATGTTAAACATGGAATAATCGCCAATAGTACGATGACCACCAATGTTAAAACGAGAGGAATCATGCCAAATTGATCTACCATAATACCACCAAATAGTGGACCAATCATCCGTCCTCCAGTAGCAGCACTATTGATAATCCCTTGATAGAATCCTTGACGACCTTTTGGTGCCAGTTGATTAGCAATCGTTGGTAATGCTGGCGTATAAAACATTTCGCCAAATGTTAAGACAAGCATCGCTGCTCCAAACATTTTAAAATCATTTGCAAAGGCAATAATACCAAAGGAAAGTGCGATCAGCGTTACACCAAATACTAACTGACGCTTTAAATTGTGTTCCCACCGCTTTACGAGCGGTGCAATGAGTGGTTGCCCAATGACAATTAGAAGACCGTTGATTGTCCAAAGTAGGCTGTATTGCTTTAATCCCAATCCTAAATCTTGTGTATAAGATGAAATGGTTGCACTCCATTGAGAATATGCTAGCCAGCATAAAACAGAGGATGCACTAATTATTAACAAAGCATAGAAAGGGGCCTTGTTTACGATTCGTTTACTTTCACTCAAGACATTTTTAGGTGCAATACTGCCCGCCTCCAAACGCTTAAATGTAAATAAGGCAATGAAAAAGAATAAAATATACATACCTAAATTTACTTTAAACACATAGTCAAATTGATAATCTGCCACTATACCTGCAAGGGCAGGACCTACGGCAACACCGACATTTTGTGCTAAATAGATAGTATTAAAAGCCTTACGTCCACCTTCGGGCCAGGCAGCTCCAGCTAAGGCAAACATACCCGGAAAAACAATGCCCCCACTAAAGCCTAGTATCGTTAAAAACCACACATAATGTGGCCAACCATGCCAAATTGTTAAGCCAATTAATGAAGCAATCGTTAACAGAATACCAAGCATAATAGCTTTATAGCCACCAATTCTATCAAATAAGTAACCACCTAATAGATTGCCTATTACTCCAGCAGCAGAATTCAACATTAAGACAAAACCAGCCATAGCTAAAGATTTGCCTAAATAATCATGCATATAAATGGCATTCAAAGGCCATAAAAAAGAGTTGCCTGTTGTGTTCACAAGCATTCCGATAATTAAAAACCAAACACGTTTTGGCATAGAATGACCTCCATTATTTCGCTTCTCTAAATAGCTAGTGTATGCTGAAATACTTAAAAGTACAAGGAAAATAATTTTACCTTTTTTACAAGACTTCTATCCTATTTTCCATCATATTTAGTTATGTTCCTTTCCATTTTTCTTTATCCAAATCTTGATAATACCCTTACCCCATGACGGAACGAAATGCACATGATAGAATAGAGCGTTAGAGGAGTGAAATAAATGACAGAGACGAATTTTCCTTTTCCTTCAGAGGGGAAAAGATACTATACATGGAATCGCTATTTACGTGACCAATTTGGTCATAAAGTATTTAAAGTGGCCTTAGATGCAGGATTTGATTGCCCTAACCGCGACGGCACAGTCGCTTTCGGTGGCTGTACATTTTGCAGTGCTGCAGGTTCTGGTGATTTTGCTGGCAATAAGGTAGATCCAATTGATGTTCAATTTGCTGAAATCCGAGACAAAATGCATCAGAAATGGAAGGATGGCAAATACATGGCTTATTTCCAAGCCTACACAAATACACATGCCCCTTTGCCAGTTTTAAAAGAAAAATTTGAAGCAGCTTTAGCGCAAGAAGGTGTAGTAGGTCTTTCTATTGCTACTCGCCCTGATTGTTTACCCGATGATGTTGTCGAATATTTAGCAGAGTTAAATGAACGGACGTATTTATGGATTGAGCTCGGTCTACAAACGGTGCATGAGAAAACGGCTAATCTTATTAATCGCGCCCATGATTATGCAACGTATGTGGAAGGCGTTGAAAAATTGCGTAAGCATGGCATTCGTGTTTGCTCACATATCATTAATGGGTTGCCTCTCGAAGACTATGACATGATGATGGAAACGGCACGAGCAGTTGCTCAATTAGATGTCCAAGGCATTAAAATCCACTTACTTCATCTATTAAAAGGAACGCCTATGGTGAAGCAATATGAAAAAGGTATGCTAGAATTTTTAGATCAAGATGTCTATACAAAACTAGTAGCAGACCAATTGGAAATTTTACCACCAGAGATGGTCATTCATCGTATTACAGGTGATGGACCGATTGATTTAATGATTGGACCAATGTGGAGTGTCAATAAATGGGAAGTACTGAATGGCATTGACGCTGAGCTTGAACGTCGTGGTAGTTGGCAAGGGAAGTTGTATAAGACAGAGGTTACGAAATGAAACTACAACGCGTTTTACAATATGCCCAGCAGTTATTAAAAGATAATATAGAAGAGGGAGATACAGTTGTTGATGCAACTGCTGGAAACGGTCATGACACATTGTTTCTGGCACAGCTTGTTGGGGATGAAGGACAAGTTTATGCCTTTGATGTCCAAAAAGAGGCGGTTGACACGACACTCCTTCGACTTTTAGATCATGGTTTAGAACATCGAGCACTCGTTTTAAATAAAGGGCATGAAGAAGTCACACAGTTTGTACACAAGCCAGTAGCTGCGGCAATCTTCAATCTCGGCTATTTACCTGGAAGCAACCATGATATTATTACAAGGCCTAATACAACAATCCAAGCTCTTGAAGATATATTAAAGCTCTTGAAAGTGGGCGGTTTGATTGTTCTTGTTATTTATCATGGTCATCCAGGTGGAAAAGAAGAACGTGATAAGGTCATTGATTATGTAAGTCAACTTCCACAAAAATATATCCATGTCTTAAAATACGCATTTCTTAATCAACAAAATGATCCACCATTCGTCATTGCGTTAGAAAAAATGAAAGAATATCCTATTTAATACTATTGTTGAGGACAAGCTAAAAGGCGATCAGCTAGTTTCTATCAAACTAGCTGATCGCCTTGGTTTATCTACTTGTTATTACGTTTTTCATTATAGTCAACCCAGAAATCTGCACCTTTAATTCCTAATTTACGAGGATCAAAGACTGGGTCTTTTCCTTCTTTTTTCTGTTTCTCGTAATCTTTTAATGCAACAATAGCTGGTTTCATAATAATTAAAATAGCTATAACATTAATCCAAACCATCAGACCAAGGCCTACATCACCCATTGCCCATGCTAGACCAGACGTACGGATTGTACCATAGAAGGCCGCAACTAAAATGGCAATTTTGGCAATCCAGATGAACACCTTTTCTGTGCTACCTCTAAATAAGTAAGCAACATTTGTTTCTGCAATATAGTAGTAAGCCATAATTGTTGTAAAGGCAAAGAAGAATAACGCTATGGCTACAAACGGAGCTCCAAAGCCAGGTAATGATGAGTCAACTGCATATTGTGTATACGCAGCTCCTGCTTCAATACTTTTCGCAAAAGTCATTTGCTCATCGCCTGCTAATCCACCACTATTGAATTCTCCAACATGAATAAATGGATCTGCGCCTTCAGCTGCCTTTTCATCTTGCACATTATACATACCTGTAAATAAAATCATAAAGGCCGTAGCAGAACAAATTAATAATGTATCAATATACACAGACGCTGCTTGAACAATTCCTTGCTTAGCAGGATGCGATACTTCCGCAGCTGCCGCAGGGTGAGCTCCAGTTCCTTGACCAGCTTCATTGGAGTAAATTCCACGTTTAACACCCCAAGCAATCGCTGAACCAATAACGCCGCTAAAAATTTCTTGAGCCCCAAAGGCACTAGAAAAAATTAATCCGATAACTGTTGGTACTTGTGAAATATTCATAAAGATAATGATAATGGCCATAATGATATAAGCTAATGCCATAAATGGTACAATTATTTGAGCAGCGTTTGCAATCGATTTAATACCACCAATGATAATAGCACCTAGTAACACAACAATTATAAGTCCTGTGATCCATGTATCCAAACCGAAAGCGTTTTCAACAGCACCTGCGATGGCATTTGACTGCACACCAGGCATCAAAATTAACATTGCAATTAAAGCAGCTACAGCAAAAATAACTGCAAACCATTTTTGACCCATTCCTTTTTCTATGTAAAAGGCCGGTCCACCACGATATTCTGTATCTTTCTCTTCTTTATAGATTTGAGCTAATGTTGACTCTACATACGCGGTAGCCGCACCAATGAAAGCGATTGCCCACATCCAAAAGACAGCACCAGGTCCTCCCATTCCAATTGCTGTCGCAGTACCAGCAATATTACCTGTACCTACACGTCCTGATAATGCGATAGACATTGCTTGGAAAGAAGATATTCCCTTTTCCGATTTCTCCCCTTTAAACATTAAAACAAACATATCTTTAATGTGCCTTACCTGTAGGAACCTTGTGATAATTGAGAAAAATAACCCAATCAATAAGATACCATAAATAAACCATGGTCCCCATAAAATACCATTCAACTTCTCCACAATTACATCCATTTTACCCCTCCAATTTAAAATACCTTACTTTAGATCATTATAGTATTACACTTTTCAGAAAATTACAATATTATTTTTGAGTAACAATATTTAAGTAAGTAACCTAGTAAATGGAAGGGTATAAACCTATTTAATTATATAACCAATTCTTCGAAGAGCATTATTAATAAAATCTCGTATATACATAAAAATTTCTTCGCGCTCTCCCTCATGGAATAAATTATGATAACAATTTGCCCATTCTTTAAACTGAAATTCCGTGAATTCCTGTTGATGAAGCCAATTTCGAGTTTGGCGAGTGTCCGTAATTTTATCCTTCTCAGCTGTCATAATGAGCATAGGCATATTTGGCATTTCACCTTTAGGCAGCATCACTAAATTTTTCATCATCTGCTGAAGCTCTCGATACCATTTCACAGAAACAACAGACATGAGCGGTACCTCATCTTTCATTTCTTCTCTGCCTTCAACACTACGCGTTAATTTCTCTAATGTAATGTCATGTGTCAATTTAACATTCGCTGTTAACGCACTTAGACTTGTTAAAGCATTTGTTAATTTACCTGGTAATAGCTTTAGTTGCAACCAAGGTGATGTTAAAATAATGCCCGCACATTCATATTGTCTCTTTTGCATTGTATGGAGGATTAATGTTGCACCTAGTCCATGTCCTATTACAAAGGTTGGTAAATTATATGAAAAAGCATTTTCAATCAGGTTTCTTGTATACTTATTGTACAATTTGAAGTCTTCATCATGGACTCGAGCAAACCTTGCATTACCCCCATGATTCGGTAAATCCCCCATGACTATGTGGAAGCCTTCTAATCTTAATTTCTCTATCAGCCATGCATACCAACGGTGATTTTCATAAGCACCATGAAGAATAGCAATCACAGCTTTTGCTTGTCCATCAGCTTCCCATTTCCACATTTACATAGTCCTCCTAAAAAATAATTACACTTTGATTATATCGAAATAAATAGCACATTTTAATTTTATATTTCCATAATGTTGCGTATTTGATACGATAATACTACATTATAGAAAGAAAAGAGGCGATTTTCATGATTTATCCATTTAAAGATAAAACGCCAAAGATCGATCCATCTGTTTTCATTGCTGATTATGCAACTGTTACGGGCGACGTAACAATTGGCGCCGAAACAACCATTTGGTTTAATACGGTTATTCGTGGTGATGTTTCCCCAACGATTATCGGTAAACGTGTCAGTATTCAAGATCTTTGCTGTTTACACCAAAGCCCAAAATATCCGCTCATTATTGAAGATGAGGTAACAGTTGGACACCAAGTCACTTTACATAGTTGTACAATTCGCAAAAATGCCTTAATTGGTATGGGATCCATTATTTTAGACGGAGCTGAGATTGGAGAAGGTGCATTTATTGGAGCAGGAAGCCTAGTACCTCCTGGTAAAGTCATTCCTCCAAATAGTCTAGCTTTAGGTCGTCCAGCAAAAGTTGTCCGAGAATTAAATGCTGAGGATAAAGAGGATATGGAACGCATCGTACGAGAATACGCAGAAAAAGGTCAATATTATAAATCACTTCAAAAATAAATAATCTACACAAAAAAATTAATACCAACGAAAAAATCCCTCGCGTTTTCGTGTACCGAATATGTTCACGAATCCTAGCGAGGTATTTTTTATAAAAAAACAAAAGGAGCAATATTGCTCCTTTGCTTATTAATACATTAGAATAATTTTCTAATGACTTCATTACTTTAGTTCAATAGTTTATAAACATGCTTTTTCTCGTAACGCGTCTGCTTTATCAATTTGCTCCCATGGTACATTTAAATCTGTACGACCAAAATGTCCATATGCAGCAGTTTGTTTATAAATGGGACGACGAAGATCAAGCATTTTAATGATACCTGCTGGGCGTAAATCGAATAGCTCGCGTACCCATTCAACGATCTCGCTTTCTTTCACTCTACCTGTGCCAAATGTATCGACAGCAATGGAAACAGGCTGCGCAACGCCAATCGCATAAGCGAGTTGCACTTCAGCACGCTCTGCTAAGCCAGCTGCTACGATATTTTTCGCTACATAACGTGCTGCATATGCCGCTGAACGGTCTACCTTGGTTGCATCCTTACCTGAGAAGGCACCACCACCGTGACGTGCATAACCACCGTATGTATCAACAATGATTTTACGTCCTGTTAATCCAGCATCACCTTTTGGTCCACCAATTACAAAACGGCCAGTTGGATTGATAAAGTATTTCGTATTAGCATCTAATAATTCACTTGGTACAACTGGTGCAATAACAAATTCTTTTAAATCTGCTTGAATTTGTTCAAGTGTTGCTTCTTCATCATGCTGTGTTGAAATAACAATTGTATCCACGCGAACCGGTACATTATTGTCATCATATTCTATCGTTACTTGCGTTTTACCATCAGGACGTAAATAGGCAAGTTCACCTGATTTACGTACTTCTGTTAAACGGCGTGCTAATTTGTGTGCCAAGCTAATTGGTAATGGCATTAGCTCTGGTGTTTCATTACATGCATAGCCAAACATTAAGCCTTGGTCACCAGCACCAATTGCTTCAATATCTGCATCTGTCATAGAGCCTTCACGTGCCTCTAATGCCTGATCAACACCTTGAGCAATATCAGGTGATTGTTCACCAATTGCCACAAGCACCGCTAAGTTCTCAGCATCAAAGCCATATTTACCTCGTGTATAGCCAATTTCAGCTACAGTGTCACGAACAATACCTTTAATATCTACATAAGTAGAAGTTGTAATTTCTCCTGCTACTAATACTAATCCTGTTGTTACAGTTGTTTCACACGCTACACGTGCATTTGGATCTTCTGCTAAAATAGCATCTAAAATGGCATCCGAGATTTGGTCACAAATCTTATCTGGATGTCCTTCTGTTACACTCTCTGATGTAAACAGTCGACGGTTTGTCATTTGGTTTTCCTCCTAAATACTCTTACAATAAGTAGTTGTGTATGAATACGGTACTCATTACCCATGTCAAGTCCGCTCCTAAGGATTGAACTCTCAAGCCGTTACTGCTGCTTTTAACACGAGGATTTCGAAAGATCCGTCATTATAATAAGGAAAGAACTACATATACTTACCTTTACATTGATTTTTAACAATAAAAAAATCCTTTTCTCACGTTACTTTACATGAGGAAAGGAATAATGACTGCGTAACCTTTCACTCTTATCGTTCAAGGGATGTTCCCTTGCATCAGGTTGGCACCAACGCATGTCGTGAAATAGTTCATGCAGGTTGCCGGGTTTCACAGGGCCTGACCCTCCACCAGCTCGGGATAAGAGTATCCGTTCAATCTCATGTTACTGAAAAGGTCGAACGTTGTCAAATATTTTCTTATGTATTACTGTATAGAAAGGAAAGAACTTATTACACAAAAACTTTTCATACTTGGATGATGATGTAAATAGAAGCAAATTAATCCCTACAACATACCTAGCTACTTGTGGTAACATATGTGTGGCTCAATCTTCATGCCTAATTACAGTAGGATTGATGGTATTCTCCTCGAAAAACATTATTTTTTGTCAGTTTATTGAAAAGTGGTAAAAACTCTAAAATAATTTCTTAATTAGTATAGATTATTTAAGCAATTGTGTTATACTATTTTTGAAATTAAGAAAAAATCCCTCTAAATCAAGGGAATACTATAAAAAAGGATGGTATTTAATCGATGAATTCAGTAGAAATTGCAAACGAACTGAAGGAATTATTAAACGGCGGTAACATTAATGTTCAACTTTCAGTACCACAATTAGCAGAAAAAGCTACATCTCGTGGTGAAGCAATGTTAACAGTAGATGGCGCAGTTCGTGCAGAAACTGGCAAATACACTGGTCGTTCACCTAAAGATAAATATACGGTAGAAGAAGAAAGCACAAAAGATCAAATTGACTGGGGTAAAGTAAACCAACCAATTTCTTCTGAAGTGTTCGATAACCTATATGTAAAAGTAATAAAATATTTAAAAGAACGTGACGAGTTATTCGTATTCAAAGGCTTTGCAGGTGCTGACAAAGATTCACAATTAAGCATTCAAGTTATTAATGAATACGCATGGCACAATCTTTTTGCTCATCAATTATTTATCCGTCCAACAGCAGATGAATTAGCTTCTCATGTTGCTGACTTCACTGTCATCTCAGCTCCTAACTTTAAAGCAGATCCTGCGGTTGATGGTACTGCTTCTGAAACATTCATCATCGTATCACTTGAAAAGAAAATTATTTTAATTGGTGGTACAGAATATGCTGGTGAAATGAAAAAATCTATCTTTGGTATCATGAACTACTTATTACCACAACAAGGTATTCTTTCAATGCACTGCTCAGCAAACGTTGGTGAAGCTGGCGATGTGGCGTTATTCTTCGGTCTATCTGGTACTGGTAAAACGACGTTATCAGCTGATCCTGATCGTAAGCTAATCGGTGACGATGAACACGGTTGGTCTGATAATGGTGTGTTCAACATTGAGGGTGGTTGCTATGCAAAAACAATCAACCTTTCTGCTGAAAAAGAACCAGAAATCTACAATGCAATCCGCTTCGGCTCTGTATTAGAAAACGTAGCTGTTGATCCAGAAACTCGTATTTGTGACTATGACGATGGTTCACTAACAGAAAATACACGTGTAGCTTATCCAATCCAATATATCGAAAATATCGTTGATCCTTCTGTTGCAGGTCATCCAAAAACAATCATCTTCCTAACAGCTGATGCATTTGGCGTGTTACCTCCAATCAGTAAATTAACAAAAGAACAAGCAATGTATCACTTCCTAAGCGGGTTCACTTCTAAACTTGCTGGAACTGAACGTGGTGTGACTGAGCCAGAACCAGTATTCTCTACTTGCTTCGGTTCTCCTTTCCTTCCGCTTCCCGCAACAGTATACGCAGAAATGTTAGGTCAAAAAATTGACGAGCACGGTGCACAGGTATACTTAGTAAACACTGGTTGGACTGGTGGCGAATATGGCACAGGTAGCCGTATGAAACTTTCATACACACGTACAATGGTCCGTGCAGCAATCGATGGTAAATTAGCAGATGTTGAAACAACACAAGATGCTGTGTTTGGTTTACACATTCCAACAGCAGTTGAAGGAGTACCTTCAGAAGTGTTAAATCCTCGTGAAGCTTGGGCAGATAAAGCTGCATACGATGCAAAAGCTGCTGAGCTTGCAGGCTTATTCAACGAAAACTTCAAGAAATTCTCAAACGTTTCTGAAGCCATCACTACACTTGGTGGCCCATTAAAGTAACGTCTATATAAAAGACAAAGGGAACAAATTATTCGTTCCCTTTGTCTTTTTGTTTTCTCTACGCTTTATTGTTGTTTCATCCACTTGCAAAGAGCACGGACAGTTTCACGATTTTTTGCTGGTGGATATTGATGTGCATAGTGAAGATCATACCAAGTTTCGAATGATTTATTTGCTTCTTCTAAAAAAAATGCCAATTGTCTGGCATGTTCAATATCCACATTTTCATCACGATAGCCATGAATGATAAGAACGGGAGCTGTTATTCGCTCTATCTCAAAAAGAGGTGTTCTTGCATCATACGCTTCTGGTACACGATTAGGTGTTCCTCCAATAACGCGCTTCATCATCCTGCGCATATCTGTACGTTCCCAATAGGTGGCCGTTGCATCAGAAACACCTGCCCATGTTACAACAGAAGTAATATCCCTTCTTAAAATGGCTGTCCACAGAGCCATAATACCACCTCGTGAAAAACCAAAAACATGGATATTGTCATTGCAGAATTGTTTGAGTACATCTACGGCATAGACCGCATCGTAACGGTCTGCCCCTGCAAACTCGTCACGACCCTCTCCCCCACGATTCCCACGATAATATGGGGCAAATACGATAAAGCCCTGCGCCGCAAATTGTGCAATACGAGAGGGTCTGACCATCCCAATGCTTTGCATGCCGCCTCTTAAATATAAAAAGCCATCATATGTACCTTCTGCCTTTGGCTCTGCTAATAGTCCTTTTATACGTAAGCCCTGTGAAAGATAGGTTATTTCCGTTAAACGTATAGCTGGATTTGGTGAAGGATAGGGGCGTTTTTCGATAATATCACCATTGTATGTCACGATGTTTCAGCTCCTCCAGCATTTTCTTCATCCCCTCATCCTTCATGTGAAAACTCAAGTTAGGATGCTGAACAAATTCTTCATCGGTTAACCAAAGCATGCCTGACGTTTCTAAATCAAATTCTATATCCTCTTGCGCTAAAAATTGTGCAGTGAAAACAGTTTTACAAAAAACGATTTCATCATACACTGCATACTCTGCAAACCATTGAAGATTTTTCACATGAACACCCGTCTCTTCAAAAACTTCTCGAATCGCCGCCTCCTCTAATGTTTCGCCTTCTTCTAATTTCCCCCCTGGCACTTCTACACCACGTCGTTTATGGACAGTACATAACCATTTATTTTCATACTTTAAAAGGACAAGGACGTGTTTAGGTTTTACTTTAAATTCGCCTCTTGTAAAACTCAAATCTACTTGTAGGCCATGTAAATCTGTAAATGTTAACATCTCTTCACCCTCACGTTCTTTCTTGTTGCAAAACAAAAGTTACTTTCTTCATCATTACTTCTATTTTATGGACAGAATTTAATCATCATTCCAATTCCTATTCCTATCTCTATTAACTATATTGTAAACCTACAATGACAAGCAACCCTAAGCTACAGTCTTATAAAGCATGAAAAAAGCGTGCTTCATAGGAAGACACGCTTTTCTTTAAATTACTTGCTGACCGTCAAAATAGACGATAGGACTTTTCACAACACAATCAATATGAACATCTGACGCATTGGCTCCACCAAATGGCGCATTACTGCCAAAAGCGATATGGATGGTCCCATACACTTTCTCATCCTCTAATACATTGCCACATAGGATAGCACTTTTATTGGCTCCAATGCCAAACTCAGCAATAACTCTACCATTGCCTTCACCAAGTAATGCCAGTAGTCGTGGACCATCAGGACCGATTGCTTCTTCTAAGCGACCATTCTTTATTTTTAATAATAATGGCTCTTTTAAGACACCAATATTAGCAATAGAACCATCTACTAAAATCTCTCCATTCGCTGATGTTTCTATTGGTGCAATATAGGATTCTCCTGAAGGAATATTCCCATACTCACCAGGTTGACGAATCACCCCTGTGGAACGAATGCCGAAACGACCTTCTACACTGAACGTCAGCTCATGGCCATCCTTGATAATACGAATATCTTTTGCCGTATCAAGTAAAAGGACATATTTTTCTACTGTAGCTTCGATCTCCTGTGCATCTGCATGAAGGGCACCTTGCTCCAGCATCTCCAATGTTACCCCTGGCATTGTTGCTACACGTCCACCCTTTTCACAGGCATGTTTACGAGCCAATGTATGTGTTAGGGAGTGGGAGGTAATACACAGTGTAACATCGGCATTTGCCATAAGCTCAGAAACTGCATGGATTGGCTCCTGCCCTGATTTCTCTAACAGGGGCATCACCATGAACATTGTATTTGCAGTAATTGACAGTCCAGCTTCATAAAAATTTTTCGCGATGTCTTGTTTGTGGCTATCCGTCAAAATTAATAGTGACTCTGAAGATTGAACATTTAAATTGCCTTTTAAAACATTTAGTGCAATGTCATGTAAATGATGCATAATAGGACTCCTTAATTAAAATTCAAATGATATCTACGAATAATTCCTTCTATTTCATTTCTAGCTTCCGTTAAAGGTCCCAAAAACTCAGGAACACGTTGCTCTGTAAAACGATAAATTGGTCCAGAAACGGTAATAGACGCTACGACCTGTTCCTCACTATTAAATATAGGCATAGCTAGCGCCAATACATCGACCGAATACTCACTGTTACTAAGTGCATAGCCACATGTTCTAATTTTTTCTAGCTCTGCCCTTATTTCTGTGGCATCTGTCATTGTATTATTTGTATAAGCTGTTAATGGTTCATCTATAACCTTTGCAATTTGTTCTTCATTTAAAAAAGCAAGCATCGAACGATAAGATGCTCCTACATACAGTGGCGATCTACTTCCTCTTGAAACTGTAAACTTCACCTTATTTACAGGCTCTGCTTTCAATAATGTTAACGCTTCCAGTCCATTCAGTACGGTAAAAATGGCTGTTTCACCAGTGACATCCTTTAATTTTTCAAGAACTGGCATACATAGCTGATCTATGTTTAATGAATCATACATATTCATACCTATTTCCCATAGTGCAATTCCCAGAGAATATTTTTTTGTTATAGGATCTTTTGTAATAAACCCATTATTTTCGAAGGTTTCAAGAATGCGATATAAATTTGTATGATTCATGTTCATCGCCAGTGCTAACTCTCGACCACCCCATGTGGGCTTTTCCTTTGTAAACATTTTTAAAACCGCAATTGATAAATTTAATGTCTTTAGCATATCTCTCATCCTTCTGAACTATTTATCTGTACAAACGGCTGCAAATCTCTCTCTTAAGGGGGAAATAATTGACAGATTTAGCAGCCGTCAGCACCTGATATCACTTTATCAAAAGTAAGAGAGTAGCTAATCTCTTACTTTTGATATAGGAAATCAACAGCAGCAGTTATATAAACTTTTGCACAGCGTACGATATCCTCAACACGCACTTTTTCATTATAACCATGAATACTTGGTAAATAAGCTGGGCCGTATTGCAATACAGGAATATCATATTGTCTGAAATGACGAGCGTCACTGCTTGCCCATTGCATGACACCATATGCCTCTTGCCCTGTAACATACGATATATTTTCCACTATCGATTGGCAAACAGGATTTTCAGCAGGCGTATAATTGGCTACGCTTTTGAAGCCAAAACGTTGGATTGAATAATCCATAGCCAAGCCATCTAGTTTAGTTGTCAAGATTTCAGTTACTTCTTCTTGTGTAATACCAAATGGTAAACGACAATCGACCTGGACCTTACAGTAATCTGGGATTACGTTTGACTTCGTACCTCCCTCAATTGTACCAATATTTACAGTAATTTTCTCTAAAACTTCTTGATATTTCAAGCGATCTTTCTCCACTTCACGCATGTATTTTTTTGATACCTCAATAAGTGGCTGTACCTCTTCAGGAATTGTGATTTCTACATCCCATAGTGTACGAATCTCTTCTATAGCTCGAATTGCATCGACAATGGCATTTCGTCCAGACAATGGTGATAGACTTCCATGACCAGGTTCCCCACGCACCTCTAATTCAAACCAGTAAGAGCCCTTTTGTCCAATGGTTGGGTTTAAAGGTGAAGAGGGCTCAGCGATTAAACAACCATCTCCCTGCACATAGCCTCGCTCTAACAGCCAAGGAACACCGAATTCACCGCCAGTTTCTTCATCTGGTACGATCGCCAAAGTTAATTTCCCTGGTAGTTCAATGTTCAGTTTCTTTAATAGCTTTGTTGCAAAAATAATACCTGCTAAACCGGCTTTCATATCACTCGCCCCACGGCCAAGCATCCAGCCATCCTTCACTTCTCCTGAAAACGGATCAAAATCCCATTTTGATAGATCACCGACAGGAACAACATCGGTATGGCCACAATAAACGAGTTCTTTTCCTTCCCCATTTCCAATAGAAGCTACTAAATTAAACATTTTATCTGCAGCTTCATATTTTTGATAAGTAATGCCTACTTCATTTAAATAATTTTCGATAAAAGCTGTTATTTCAGTCGTATCCCCCGGAGGATTGACACTTGGAATTTGAATGAGCTTTGAACAAAACGCTATCAATTCATCTTGATGATTTTCAACTGCATCTACTAATTGAGCTTTAAGTGCTTGTAAATCATTCATGTGTGTGTACCTCTTTTCCTTTCGTTTGTAAATGACTCATGCTACCATATAAGCCTTTCATATGTGTAAATTGTGTTTCATCAAAGAAAGAGCATTTATTAGCACCATAAGTTTTTGCTACCTCTAACACAAATCGCACAACATTTTCTACATCTGTGACATGGGTTGCACCTGTTGCACAGCCTGCCACAACAGATTCAGTTGTAATCGCTACACCTACAACAGGGCTAGATGTTGCAACTGCTGGTTGTAAAATACTATTGATATGGAATAAACCATTCCCATATGGTGTAATGTCTTGCATCGTGATCGGCAGCACAACTGGAGAAATGCCAGCAGATTGTGTATAAATGTGCAATAAATCATCACTAATTTTTAATATGTAACCTTCTTTGACAGTTGGAGTTATAGCAAATCCTTTATGGTTACATACTAGATTGCCTTTTGTTGTATCAATGGATAGAATAGCATCCATTGTATCTTCTACTTCATTTTCGTTCATGACACTAATATCCACTGGAGAGTTCATAAATGGCACTGGCTCATGTGGTAAGGTTGGAGCTGTTGGACAAATATGTGTGGAGAAAATAACGTCACCCTCTAGTTGATCACCCTTTAAGGCCATATCAATAGCTTTGGCTGCTCCTGCCAGACATGCTAGTGCACCGTCTCCATCTGATACAAAGCCTGTCATTTCAGGGCGTGCTCCAATACCACCTAATCGTCCTATAATTCCTAATGTAGGTGCATTCCCGCCAGAGGATTTACCGTTCTTTCCTTTCACGAGGACGCGAACAAAATCAGTTGAGCCGCTTTCGCCTTGAATAGTTTTTACCTTGACATCTGCTGTGGAATCAATATTGTGTAAATACTCTTTAATCGTGTCTCCGTTTACATAAATACTATCCATTACCTCGTATAATTCAATAACATGCTTCAATGACATAATCAGTCCGCTCCTTTTTCTGCTTCAATAAATTTTATCTTTCGTTAAATGGATGATACTTCTTGCTGTATCGACTTAAATAAATGACACGATACTTGATGTGTAGCTGATACTGTATCAAGTGTCGGTTGGACCTCTGCACATTTTTCTGTAGCAAAACGACAACGCTTATGGAATGCACAGCCACTCGGAGGATTAACAGGGCTTGGAACATCGCCAGATAAAATAATACGGTCCTTTTTATCAAAAGGATTTTCCTTAGGTATGGCCGATAACAAGGCTTGTGTATAAGGATGCTGAGGTTTCTCATAAATTTCCTTGTATGAACCAATTTCCACTATTTTCCCTAAATACATGACAGCAATACGATCACACATGTAGTTCACCACATTCAAATCATGTGAAATAAAAATATAGGTTAAACCGAATTCTTTCTGTAAATCTTTTAATAGATTGATAACCTGAGCCTGTACAGAGACATCTAATGCAGAAACAGGTTCATCACACACCACAATATCTGGATTCAGTGCAAGAGCCCGAGCAATATTAATGCGTTGTCTCTGTCCACCAGAAAATTCATGTGGATGGCGCTTTGCATGGTAGGCACTTAATCCGACCGTTTCAAGTAATTCAACTACTCGCTTTTTACGGGATGCCTCATCACCAATCCCATGAATCACTAATGGCTCAGCAATAAGATATTCAATCGTTTTACGAGGATCGAGTGATGCATAAGGATTTTGGAAAACCATTTGGATGGATTTTCGAGCAGAGCGGATATCTTTTGAATTTAAGCTTGCTAAATCCGTTCCCTTAAATTCAACTATTCCCTCTGTTGGTGAAATTAGCTGGTTGATTAAACGGGCGACTGTCGATTTACCACACCCCGACTCTCCCACAATCCCCAGTGTCTCGCCTTTATATAACTCAAAACTTACACCATCTACCGCCTTCACAAATTGTGTTGGTTTTTTAAAAGGAATTGAACTTTTAATGGGAAAATGCTTTTTTAAATTACTTACCTTTAAGACAAGTTCATTGTACTGTTGCATTAAAAATTCCCTCCTTCCTTGGGACAATTTGATCTTTTGCTTGTAAATGACAGGCTACAAAATGGTTGTCCTGTACTTCCACTAAGTCAGGCACCGTACTACGACAAATATCTGTTGCTAAAGGACATCGTGCTGAGAAGTGACAGCCACTATGTGGCATTGTTAAATCTGGCGGACTACCTGGAATAGCTGGCAGCCTTTGTTGCTCTTGTGTCCCCATTGTAATTTGAGACTCTAATAATCCCCACGTATAGGGATGTAAAGGTTTTTCATAGAGCTGTCTTGTTGTAGTAGACTCTACTGTACGACCTGCATACATAACATTTACTTTGTCACATAGCTCCCAAACCACACCTAAATCGTGCGTAATCATAATAATGGCTGTATCGTGTTCTTGTTGTAATTTTTTCATTAAATCAAGAATTTGAGCTTGTACAGTTACATCTAGTGCAGTTGTAGGCTCATCAGCAATGAGTAGTTTCGGGTTACAAGCTAGGGCAATAGCAATCATGACACGCTGACGCATTCCACCTGAAAATTCGTGAGGATACATTTTTAATCGTTTCTCTGGCTCAGGAATCCCAACCATTTTTAACATATCAACGGCTTTGATAGCAGCATCTTTCTTCGATATTGTTTCATGTGCTTGAATCACTTCAATAATTTGATTGCCTACTGTTAATACAGGATTCAAACTTGTAATAGGATCTTGGAAAATCATTGAGATGTCATTGCCTCGTACATTGCGCATTTCCTTTTCAGAAATTCCTATTAAATCGCGGCCATTAAATAGAATTTTTCCATTCGTTATTTTTCCTGGCGGAGATGGAATTAAACGCATGAGAGCAGTGGCTGTAACACTTTTTCCTGATCCTGACTCTCCCACAATACCTAGTGTTTCCTTCTTATTTAATTGTAAATTTACTCCATTAACAGCTTTCATTGTAGAGCCGCCACTTTTAAATTCTACTGTTAAGTTTTCTACATCTAGTAAACGTTCAGTCATGACTCCACCCCCTTCCATTAAACTTTCATTTTCGGATCTAATGCATCGCGCAATCCATCCCCTAATAGGTTAATTCCAAGAACTGTTAATAAAATACAAATGCCTGAAAATGTCGCCATTTGGGGATTTAATACTAAAAAGTCTTTGCCATCTTTTAATATACTGCCCCATGAAGCTGTCGGTGGTTGAACGCCTAATCCTAAAAAGCTAAGGGCAGCTTCTGAAATGATAGCGCCAGCTGTGCTCATCGTTCCATAGACAATTAAAGGTGCCAAACAGTTCGGTAATATATGGCTAAAAATGATCCTCGTATGTGTAGCACCTAAAGAATGCGTTACTTCAACGAATTCTTCCTCTTTTACACTTAACACCTGTCCTCGAACAAGACGTGCGAAACCTGGAATATTAGCAATACCAATCGCAACAATGACATTGACAAGTCCTTGCCCTAATACCGTCATTAATGTAATAGCTAATAATATAAACGGGAATGCGAAAAGACCATCCATTGTGCGCATGATAATGGAATCAATGCGTCCACCAAAATACCCTGCCACTAAGCCTAGCAGTGTGCCAAACACAGCACCAAATAGCACTGCCGCAATCCCAACAATCATTGAGATTCTTGTACCGTAAACTAAGCGACTAAACAAATCACGACCATAGTTATCTGTCCCTAACAAATGTCCTTCTGTATTCATCGGTAAAAACGATTTACCGACAATCATTTCATTCGGTGGATGGGTAGCAATCAATGGGGCAAAAATAGCAACAATACCCATTAAAGTGACAATGATTAACCCAATTGTCGCTAATTTATTTTTTAGCAACTTGCGCAATAAGGTATTTCTTTTTTTCGTTTCTTGGACGATTGCTTGAGTCATTGTTATTTTTTCCCCCCATCCGATTCTAAATTGACCTTAGGATTCACCACTTTATAAAGTACATCGACTACTAAGTTAACAAGCACAAAGATAAACGCAATGAAAATAACAGTACCTTGGACGACTACAAAGTCACGTTTATCAATGGCATCTACAATTAATCGACCCATCCCAGGCCAACTAAAAATTGTTTCTGTTAAAACCGCTCCGCCCAGTAAATTAGAAATTTGCATTCCTAACACGGTTAAAATCGGTGTTAGTGCATTCTTAAATGCATGTTTACCAATTACTAAATATTCTTTAATACCTTTAGAACGAGCTGTTTTAATATAATCTTGCGAAATAACCTCTAACATACTTGAACGGGTAATCCGTGCAAATGTCGCCATTGGAATCGTTGCTAAAGCAAATGCTGGCAAAATTAAATGCTTCAAATAGGTCCATAGGCCATCGCTGATATTCCCCATCCCAGTCGCTGGGAACCAACCAAGGTTAACACTAAAGAATAAAACAAGCATGATGCCCAACCAGAAAATTGGCATGGATACACCAACTAATGACACAAGCATAACAACATAATCAATGATGGTATTTTGCTTTCTCGCTGCAAATATTCCTGCTGGGATGCCAATCACGACTGCTATTAACAGCGCTGCCAATGCCAATATCACTGTATTAGGGAACCTTTCGAGAATAAGTCCGATGACAGACTCACTATAAGAATAGGAATATCCTAAATTTAACTGTGCTAGATCTCCTACATATGAAATAAATTGCGAAGGCATGGATTTATTTAATCCTAGCTCTTCTCTTAAATTCTCTACATCTTCTACACTCGCTTGTGGTCCAAGCATGACTGAAGCCGGGTCACCAGGAATCATTCGCGTAATAATAAAGACGATAATTCCTACTACTAGCAGTGTCGGGATGAGGTTAACTAATCTTTTTAAAATAAATGAGCCCATCTTAGCAAGACCTCCTTTTCATTATTAGAATCAGTGGTTCATATTGTGAATAATCACATAGTACACCACATAATAATTGTTTGTAAATATATTTTTTTCTGAATCTTTGTAATTTTATATTTACTTTCTGTTTACAAATGTGCTAATTTTAATCTCGAACCTACCATTTTTGAATCAACGGTTCATATTGTGAAACAAAAACTAAGGAGGCTAGTGCATATGAAGAAATTAAACGTAAGAAAGTCTTTACTACTACTCTTTTTAACTTTACTAATTGGTGTTTTAGCAGCTTGTGGTGGAAACAATGAGAAAAGTACTTCAACGGAGGAAAAAGAAGGAGAAGCTACTTCTGGAGGCACATTAAATGTCGGTCTGTCAGCCAATGCAAAAACGTTTGATCCGATCAAATATACAGGGGTTTATGAATCACAGGTAATGCGTCAAATGGGTGATACGTTAGTTGTTTATAACAAAGATCTATCTGATATCATCCCATCGTTAGCAACAGAATGGAATGTATCAGAGGATATGTTAGTCTACACATTCAAATTACGCGAAGGTGTTAAATTCCAAAAAGGTCAGTATCAGGATGGCCGTGAAATGACAGCTGAAGATGTGAAATACTCTTTAGAACGCTCTGCTAAAGAATCTGCTATGAATCGTTTAAGTGGTGTCACAGAAGTGAAAGTGTTATCGGATTATGAGGTAGAGATTCACTTAGCTACACCGAATGCTGCCCTACTTGCTATGCTAACGGATGCAGGGAATATTATTATTCCAAAAGAAGAGGTTGAAGGATGGGGCGATAATTTTTCTGAACACTTTGTTGGTACAGGTCCATTCCAACTAACTGAATGGAAAAAAGACCAAGAGGTAAAATTAGTTCGTCACGGTAATTACTGGGGCGATAAGCCGAATATCGATAACTTAACAATGAAATTTATCTCCGATCAAAATATGATGACAAACGCATTACGTTCTGGTGATATTGATATTGCCATGGATGTTAAAGGTCAAAACCGAGAAATCATCAATCAAGATAGTAACCTTGAGCTTTTAACAAATCCAGGTCTATCTATTGTTTATCTTGATCTTAATAACAAAGTAGGTCCAACTGCTGACAAGCGCGTTCGTGAAGCAATTTATATGGCAACAAATGTAGAGGAAATTATTTCTGGCGTTAACCAATGGGGTGGCGGCGATGTTTCTTATTTACCATTACCACCAGGTTCATGGGGATATGATCAATCGTTAGTTGATATGGTACCAAAGTATAATCCAGAAGAAGCAAAAAAATTGCTAGCAGAGGCTGGTTATGCTGATGGGTTCAAGACAGAGATTTTTGTATCAGAAGCACGTGTTCCTTACGCAACGATTTTCCAAAGTCAGTTAAAGAAGAACTTAAATATTGATGTGGAAATAAAAGTGCTTGAATGGGGTACTTACAGTGATACTGTGGCAAAGGGTAATGCGCCAATGAATATTGGTGGCTGGACTTGGTACCCAGATCCTTATTTCTTCCTTTATCAATTATTCCACACAAATCAAATTGGTGCGTTAGGAAATGGTAAAGGCTACAGCAATCCAGAAGTGGATAAATTATTAGAACGTGCCGTATCAGAAACAGTGGTGCAAGAAGAACGTGCAAAATTATACCAAGAAGCATTAAAGTTGATTTTAGCTGATGTTCCACGTATTGAATTAGAGGCAACACAAACGGTTGCAGGTGTAAACAAAAAAGTACAGGGCTTTGAGGTTTCTGCTGATAACTCCGTACAAATTGTCCATCCAAATGGCACAAACGTATCCATTACAAAATAATTAAACTTGAAAAGTGGGGATACCAGTCTCCGCTTTTCTCTTCATAAGGAGAGATTTGATCCGATGACACGCTATATAAATGGACTTGTTTTTAATTCTGAGACTCGTAGCTTTAATAAGCAATCTTTTCAAGTACAAGGGCAATACTTTGAACCCGCTACTAATTCACCTGAAACAGAGTTGGATTTAGATGGCTACTATATTACACCAGGTTTTATCGATAGCTGCTCACAAATCGGTCTAGCTGAAATAGGGATTCGTTGGGAAGGAGATGATAGCTATGAATTTGACTCACATCTGCAATATTCTGTAGTTGATGGCATATACCCATTTGATACTGCTTTTCAAAAAGCTGTTTCTCATGGGGTGACGGCATCTCATATTGTTCCCTCACCTAAAAGCTTGATAGGTGCAAAAACGGCTATTATACATCATACACATACAACGGTTGATGAAATGGTTATTTCAAAAGATGTGGCTTATTCCTTCTCTATTGGACATCAGGCAAAAAGTACATTTTTCGCTGAAAAGAAAAAACCACTCACACGTATGGGCATTGCTAAAATTTTAAGAGAAACATTACAACAAATTCAGCAACAAGAGCCGTACATTACGAAAATCGTTATTCGAGCTCACAAAGCCGTTGATCTTGAATTCGTTAGCCGCCTTCAACAAGAATTTGGGTCAATTTTTGATTTTCATATTATCCATGGCACTGAAGTTACATTCCTTCATGAAACATCCTTTAATACGGTTATAGCTGGTCCCACATTTCGATATATTGAACACAATGAGATGATGGCACTATCACCCAAACTGTATCATCAACTGTTTAAGAACAATATTCCATTCGTTTTTTGTACGGATCATCCTGTTAGTAGCACCTCTCATCTAACATTAGAAGGTTGCTTAGCTGTAAGAGAAGGTATGGCACGCCAGGACGTGCTATACGCTCTCACAACAGGGGCTGCAAGTTTTCTAGGGATCGCCCATAAAACAGGTGCTATTCGTGATGGTCTTCTTGCTGATTTTGTTATTTGGGATAAGCATCCATTAAATTTAGACGCCCAGGTTATCGCAACCTATATTAAAGGAACAAAAGTTTATGCACGGGAAGAAGGGTTTACACAATGATTATTTATCATCATGCGAAGTTTCTTACAGTCAATGAGCAGAACGATACTTGTGAACAGTTATGGATCGAAGATGGGCGTATTGTCTATATTGGACCAGCCAAAGAATTCCCCTCACAAGCAGAGCTAGTTGATCTACAGGGAGCTTATGTTACACCAGGGTTAATTGATATTCATGCCCATGTTGGAACATGGGCTGAAGTCACTGAAGACATTAATGATGCCAATGAATATAGCGAACCCTTTACACCTCTTATGCACGCTTTAGACAGTGTAGATATCCGACACTTTTCTTTTCAACATGCGTTAGAAGGTGGCGTAACCACTGTACAAACTGGGCCAGGTAGTGCCAATGTCATTGGTGGCATTTGGAGCATTCTTAAAACAGCAGGGCCTACCCTTTCCTCTCGTGTTTTAGTAGAGCGGAGCGGTTTAAAGGGGGCCCTAGGGGAAAATCCGAAAAACGTCTTTGGCAATCAGTATAAGCGCAAGCCGATGACTCGCATGGCCATTGCACAGCTTTTACGAGATGGTTTCCAACGTGCAAGTCAACTCAATGAACAACAACAAACTGAGCAAATTAAACAAAATGCTGAGTTACGCCCGTTTATTGAGGTTCTTCGAGGGGACATGCCACTTCGCCTTCACTGCCATAGAGCAGATGACATTATGACAGCAATTAGAATTGCCAAAGAATTTAATGTGAAGCTTCATTTAGAACACTGCACAGAAGGCTATCTCATTGTGGATGCCGTTAAAGAAAGTGGATTCCATGCAACGCTTGGTCCTTATATGTTAACGCCATCTAAATACGAAACGCGTCATTCTACACCAGCAATTGCTGGCATTTTTAAAGAACATAATATTCCGTTTGCTATCATGACAGATCATCCATTTGTACCAATTCAATACTTAAAGTATTGTGCCACAGAAGCGATTCGTTATGGTTTAGATGAAGACACAGCCCTCAAAAGCATTACGATCAATGCAGCTAAGCTTGTACAGCTAGATCACCGCATTGGTAGCCTTGAGGAAGGCAAAGATGCTGATTTTGTTGTTTGGTCGCACCCTATTTTTGAAACAGAAGCAAAGGTTTTACAAACTTATGTAAATGGACAAAAATATTACGAATCGGAGTGAGCGCAATGCAACATTCGAAAATTGCCGTTGTAACAATTGGTCAGGCACCACGTAAAGATATGGCAGAGGATATACAGCAATTAAGAGAAGCAGGTTTACATGTTCATGAATTCGGTGTACTGGATTCACTTTCCTCAGAGGAAATTGCTACACTTTCGCCTTCTTGTGAGGACTCAGATGTTTTAGTAACACTTCTTACCAATGGTCGACAAGTAAAGCTCAGTAAACAAAAGCTCATGCCTTATATTCAAAGCTGCATTGATGATCTACATGAATTCACTTGGATACTACTTATGTGTACAGGAGATTTTGCGAATAAATTATCCTATAAAAATCTTTTATTACCTGATCGTATGATGACTAATTTAGTGAAGGGCTTACATACAGAATTAGCCATTGGTTTAATAGGTCCCGAACCCGAACAACAACAATCGGTTGCAGAGAAATGGCAAAAAGCACAGTTCGATGTAACTTTTTCAGCAAGCTCCCCATATCACTTTGATAACCAACATTTATTGTCAAAAGCACAACAATTAGAAGAGCAAGGAGCTGATTTGCTTATTCTTGATTGTATGGGCTATTCCACAACAATGAAAAACATGATTAAAGATCAACTCACTATCCCCATCATCGTCCCTCGAGAAGCGGTTTTTACAATTTTAAAAGCCATTTGTTAATAGAAGAAAAGGTCACTTCTGAATTAAACTGTACCCTTTGTAAAGGACATTTTGAAAAAGGTTAGGCAACTTCTTGAAGCTGCAGTCTGTATTTTACAGGCGGCAGCTTTTTTAAATTCCACTGACCTCGATAATGGTTATAATAGATCAT